>JAILKL010000078.1 GCA_024693775.1 Pseudobutyrivibrio sp. | reverse complement strand
TTTTGCAGCAGTTGCCTATGCACCTATTCTTTGCATCTATTTGTTTAGAAAGGCTAGATACCTTTCAGACTATGCAGAAAATGTTATCCTTACACTTTATTGGCTTGCATTTTTAGTAGGCATTTGCCTTGTAAAGGCAGACAGCGTTTCCAATTCACGCTTCGTATATGCCTGCATTATTTTATATTTCTGGTTCCCATATTTCGTTCGTGAGAGAGAGGAGAGCCAGTTTACCAGAATCGGCGCTTATAATAATGACGTGTCTGATACAAAGGGCATCATGTGGCCTATATTTATCGTGTCCACAGTGGCACAGCTCATCTGGGCTGTTTCTACAAACCAGGACATCTCAGTGCCAGGACATATGACAGTGTTTGTTGTTATCGCATTGCTTCTCGTCTTTACAGATGAGGACCACGAGATGTTCTCACTCACATGGTTCATTCTTATTGCAGCATCCTTCTTCATGGGATTTTGGGTAGCCGAGGGCAACGGTGGTTTTGCTCATGTGGCTCAGGAGAGATGGATTGTCACAGACGGCGAGCTAAAGGGCATTTGCCTTCGCCCAGATGACTACCAGGCCAATTTGGACGTTTACAATCTTGTATCAGAGTATGTTACCGAGGATGACAGCCTTTTGGTAGCATTCGGCAGCAATAGCACAGGCTATATCAATAGCGATGCAAAGCAGGGCACCTACTCCGTATATGCCCGCACTCAGAAAAATACAAAGCTTCTCGATTATTATGAGCAGCATCCTGAAAATCAGGCAGACTACGTATTAATCGACGAGAGCAATAGCAAATACGAGGACTTCACTCAGGGCGAGTGCGGCCAGTATCTGCTAAATACATACACCACAGAGGTGGCTAGATCAGGAAACTTTGTCCTACTATCTCGTGAGGGAGTACAGTAATGTCACATTTATCAAAGAGAAATAAAATCTGTTATGTCCTAGGGATTTTGGCGCTGGTGTTTGTCGCCAGCCTGCCAGCCTTTAGGTCAGGCATTTATCAGGGCCACGACCTGTCCTTTCATCTAGGTCGTATACAGGCCATCGCAGAGGAGCTGCGCACCGGACATTTCCCAGTGCGCTACGAATCCAGCGCTTGGTATGGACACGGATATGTCAGCACCACATTTTATGGAAATATATTCTTGTACATTCCAGCCCTTTTATACATGGCAGGCCTTCCAGTTTGGAGAGCCTACAACATTTACCTGATTTTGGTAAACCTGTTCACAGTGCTGGTGGGCTTCTATAGCTTCAAGGGCATTTTCAATTCCCACAAATGGGGATTCTTGGCCACAGGCATTTACACCTTGGCCGGATATAGATTATCCAATCTATATGTCCGCACAGCCTTGGGCGAGTACACAGCCATGATATTTGTCCCATTGGTTATCTACGGAGTTTATCGCATATACGTATCAAAGGGAAAGTATTCTACCATTAGATTAATCATGCCATTAATTATTGGTACTACAGGACTTATCCAGAGTCACATCCTTACTACAGAGCTTATAGCAGCCTTTGTATTTATTTTTGCAGTAATCAATTTCAAGACCACCATTGCTTGTATAAAGGAATTACTTTTAGCATTAGTTGCAATCCTAGGTGTAAATGCATTCTTCTTGATTCCATTTATTGATGCCTATACATCTATGGATTTGTATATCAATACACACCTAAGCCAGACTAGCATCAGAGCTGACGGGTTATATATGTGTCAGCTATTTGGAACATTGACCATGGGACGGGGCAGCAGCTATCCATGGACAGCTGAGGGCGAGGGATATTTAAATATAGGTATCCTTACTATCATCTGCTTTGCAGCCATTGTGTTGCAGTTGATTCTAGCATTCGCAAAGAAGAATTGGCGCCAGATCGTGAAAAAGAGCGCCAGCTTTAAAATGATTGTCACACTGTTTTGCTTTGGACTTTTGGCAGCATGGATGTCTACAGTATATTTCCCATGGGATGCATTCGCAGGAAATAGCGCAGTAGACCAGCTCATGTCCAGCGTCCAGTATCCATGGAGATATGTCATGATCGTTACTGTGTGCTTCACCATTTGTGGAGTGTACGCCATTAGATTTTTTTGTAGCAGATTAGTAGAAAAATCAGCAGAAAAGGTAGTAGCCATAAATAGAATCGATAAACACTTCGTGGCAGTGCTTGCACTAGTGGGAGCCATAGCAGTGGTGGCTACAGCATATTTCGACTATACATTGTCATGGGGCAACGTCACCGTGGCCAATCAGGACGCCGATATCAACTGGGCCGACAAGCTCTACCTAATAGATGGCACGGATAGAGATTTACTTGATAATACAGACATAGAAGTAGATGGAAATAAAGTCACACTTCCAGTATTCGCATATGAAAACATGCACGTATTTGACGCGGAAGGAAACGAGCTAGCCTACACCGTAGGCCAAAACAACTGCATACAGGTCACCTACGATGGAGATTACACACAGTTGACTGTGAAGTTCATCGAGCCATTGAGCTGGAGAGTCAGTGAAGTGGTTAGTTTGATTTGTGTTATTGGGTTAGTGGTTGTTTATAATAAAAAGAATAAGAGATAGATTGAAAAATGCCCTACCAGATTTTCTGGTAGGGCATTTCAGCACATGTAATTATTTTTCGTTAAGAACAAGTTTTTTGTTTAATATAATCATGTAAGCAACATATATTATCATATTGATAATAGCTAAGTTCCAAGAGTTAACAGTATTTGCAAAAAGGAAAGCACCGTATGTTGTACATGATATACACTGTAAAGCAATTGCCAATGGAATAGTATTTGTATACATAAATGCAATAACAATAGCTAATGCTTCGTAAATAAATCCGTATCTTTCATGCATAGATGGTAGGAACATGATAGTTGAATATGTGAGTATAAATGACATTAGTATAATGTTGTTTTGTGTAAGCTTTATAGACTTACGAATCCACATATACATAAATGAACCTAGTACAATAACTGTAAAGGCCATAGCGGTATGTTTTAAATCAGCATAAGCATCAATACCAGTTCCATCATCTAATATACGCCAAAATGTAGGATATCCATTAGACATAGAGGTGTGTATATTAGTGTTTCCTAAGTATATATTAATCATTTCACTAATTGTTCGTCCTTGTATCAGCGAAGGTAAACTCAGAACAGTCATGGTAACTGGGATAATACCAAAATATAATACGCTAAATTTACGCTTGTAAAAATAGTAAAAAAGGAAAAATGGCATTACGAAGATGGCCTGAAACTTGAAAGCAAAAGCTACACCGTAATAAATGAAAGAAGTGAGATATTTTTCCTTCTTAAGATAAATAATAGCTAGGATAACCCAAAATGTATAAATAGAATCACACTGAGCCCAAGCTGCTGAATCCATTAAAATTAATGGGGAACAGCTCACAGCGATAAAGGCTAAAAGTGTTTTTTCCATTTTATGTGATTCAGATATATCATATACAAGATAGGCTACAGCACCTGCAAGTAAATAATCAAAAATGCAGCTCAATATTTTATATGCATATAATGGTTCGATAGGAATATGTGTCATTAATGCAATTAGGAATTGGTATGTAAAACTATAATTTAAGCCCGAAACTGGTTTTCCTAATCCAAATATACCACCATTTGCTTTTATGTCATCATACCATGCTAGTAGACATCCATCTGCATCATAGGAATGAATATCTCGTAAGGAATATCTAATCAAAAGGCTGATTAATAGTGTGGCTATGAAAGCTAAATGCACTATATGTTCATTTAACCAATCTAATATTTTTTGTTCAATTTTAAGTATCATAAGTCACCTCTTAAATTAAAATATATTAAAAGATTATTCAACATTACCATATTTTGTCATACACAAATGTTTGTTAAGTATAATCATATATAAAATGTAAAGAATAATATTAATTACAGCTAAAGACCATTCATTAACAGTATTACCAAATAAAAATGCACCATATGTAGTAAGGGATAAACAATTAATACCTACCAATAATGGTATTGTGTTATAGGATATGAATGCAATAACTATTGCTAATACTTCAAAAAGATAACCATATCTTTCATGCATGGCTGGTAAAAATATAATGGTAGAGTATGTAAGAATGAAAGCCATTATGATAATGTTTGTTCCAGTTAATTCTATATTATGTCGAATCCACATGTATATAAATGACCCTAAAACAATTACAGTTAAAGCCATTGCAGGATATTTTAAGGATAGATATCCTTCTGCTCCCGTTCCATCATTTAGTAGTCTCCAAAATGTAGGAAATCCATTTGAAATAGATGTATGAAGACTAGTGTTATCAGTATAAATATGAATCATTTCGCTAATGGTTCGACCTTGTACGAGTGATGGTAAACTAAGAACAGTCATTGTAACTGGAATAAGTCCAAAATATAATACGCTAAATTTGCGTTTGTAAAAATAGTAGAAAAGGAAAAATGGTAAAGCAAATATAGACTGGAACTTAAATGCAAAACCTACACCGTAATAAATAAACGCTGGTAAATACTTTTCTTTTCTAAGAAAGATGATTGCCAGTATAACCCAAAAAGTATAAATGGAATCACATTGAGCCCAAGCTGCAGAATTCATGAAAATAACTGGTGAACAGCTTACTATAATAAAAGCAAGTAGTGTCTTTGGTATTCTATGATCTTCAACAATATCATATACCAAATATGCAATTGCTCCTGCGAGCAAATAATCAAAAATACAGCTAAGAATTTTGTATGCATAGAGTGGTTTTATAGGAATATAAGTCATTAATGCTATTAGAAATTGATATGTAAAGCTATAATTTAGTCCTTCTACAGGAGTGCCTAATCCCAAAAGACCACCATTATCTTTTATAGCATTATACCAAGGAATCAAACAACCATCGGCGTCGGTAGTATAGAATTCCCTTAATAGAAATCTTATAATAATGCTTAGGATGATTGTAGCAGAAAAGGCTAATGCTAAAATATGCTCATTCATCCATTTTAGAGCACGTTCTTCAAATTTGAAAATCATTGTAATCTCCTTATTTTTTGTATTGAAAAATACTTTGTGATATAATTTTAATACTTATGTGATTATATAATAAAACTATAAAGTTTAAAAGAATCAATGCTACTTGGAGAATGTTTATGATTAAAAAACTTAAAAATAAAAAGTATAAAATTTTCTTTTTAATACTATATATTCTTTTATTTATTCCAAATTGCTTTTCAATATATTATTCAGTGCCTGCAAGTGACGATTTTGCTATGACATTAGGACGCTCTAATTATAGCAATATTTTTGCTGAGTTTTTCTCTGCCGTACAATATTTTTGGACGGAGCGAGGAGGCACTATTTTTGGTTTCATAATAGAGTTGATTATTAATCCGCTTAATGCACATATACACTTAGGTCATATATATGGAATATATATGATTATTGCGTTTTTAATATGTATGTTTTGCATACTTTTAGGGGTTAACAGAATTATAAAATATGTTTTTTCTGTAGAAAACGATAGTTTTATAAGTGCTGTGATAACATTTATGATTGCGGTAATGCTTATAGAAAATTATTATTATGTAGAGGCGTATAATTGGTATGTTGGCATGATTGCATATCCATTTGTAATTGCAATTATGTTTTTGAATTTCTATTTCACATTAGAATTTTCGACAAATGGTAAAAAGAAAAATTTTATAGCAATGTTAATTACAGGTATTGTAGTTGCCAATACTACAGCATTTGATATTCCATTAGGAATTTTTTATCTTTACATTGTATTAATAAAAAAAGGTTTCAATAATAGAATTGATAATATTATAAAAAGATATATACCGTTGATTGTATACATTTTCGTTGGATTAATCACAGTGATCGCCCCTGGCAATTTCGCTAGACAGAGCCAGTACACAGAGGCTGTATCACTAGGCACATCCATCAGACAGACAGTTGCTGACGTACAGTTCTTTGGCATGGCCATTATAAAGGAAAGACCAGTTACTCTGGTTATCGCAGCTATTCTAGTTATCTTAGGATTTGCTATCCAGTCTGGCAAATCAAAAAAGCCAGGCAACATTGTGCTATACGCTGTCGCATCTGTATGCGTTTGGCTAGGATGCTTGCTTCCATATGTATATGGACGTGGCATGACTCGCACATATTTGGATGTGCGTATGCAGTATGTATTTGATTTCTTATTTGAGATTTCGCTTTGCATAGGTTGTGTTATGCTTGGTCAGTGGATTGGCTACTTCGTAAAGACGAATTTGGAAAAGGTAGGCTATATCCTTGCAGCAGTCATGACAGTTCTTGGTGTTGCAGCAGTATTTGTCACAGGCAGATATGCTACTACAGTTTCTTACGAAATATACGCAAAGAGAGCTGAGATTGTAGCTAGCTATGATATGTGGAACGGCATACTTCTAGAGATAGAGAACAGTCCAAATGATGACGTGGTTGTGGATAGAGATTATAATGTTCCATGGAACAAATACTTCCTATATTCTGGGATGGAGCCAGGGGAGGTATACGCAGTGGATTTGGATGCGTTTTACGATTCACAGCAGATATTACCAAATGTATATTACAAAAAGAATTCCATCACCATAAATTACCCTAGGTAAATCCGACTTAAGAATTCTTTAGAAAATAACAATTAACAAAACCTAAAATAAAACTTAAAGTAAAAAAGAATTTACTAACACAAGAGGTATAGATTTGAAAAAATTACTTTCAATCGTGGTGCCTTGCTACAACGAGGAGGTAGCCGCACCTATTTTTTACAAAACTGTACATGACATGGAGTCCCAGATAGGGGATGTAGATATAGAGTTCCTATTTGTAGACGACGGCTCAAAGGACGGCACACTAAATGTCCTAAAGGAGCTCCACGCCCAGGAAGAGAGAGTGCATTACGTGTCCTTCTCTAGAAACTTTGGCAAGGAGGCCGGTATTTTCGCAGGTCTTGAAAAGGCTCACGGAGATTATGTAGTCATCATGGATGTAGATTTACAGGATCCACCAGCACTTCTTCCGGAGATGCTAGACTACCTAGAGTCTGGAGAGTACGAATGTGTAGCCACTCGTCGTGTAGATAGAAAGGGAGAACCACCTATTCGATCATTTTTTGCTAGACAGTTCTACAAAATCATGAACAAAATCAGCAGCGCAGACATAGTAGATGGCGCTCGTGATTACCAGATGATGACTAGAAAGGTGGTAGACGCCATCCTTTCTATGGGAGAATATAATCGATTCAGCAAGGGAATCTTTGGCTGGGTAGGCTTTAGACGTAAATGGATAGAGTTTGAAAATGTAGAGCGTGTAGCCGGCGAGACTAAATGGTCATTCTGGAAGCTCTTCGTATATGCCATAGACGGTATCGTGGCATTTAGCACAGCTCCGCTCACCATGGCATCTGTGTTTGGCTCTATTATGTGCCTTACGGCATTTTTGTTCATAATAGTAATTATTGTTAGAACATTGATATTTGGAGACCCTACAAATGGATGGCCATCTATGGTATGCATCATACTTTTAGTATCGGGTATTCAGCTACTTTGTTTAGGCATTCAGGGTCAGTATCTTGCAAAGACATATTTAGAGTCAAAGAAGAGACCTATATATATAGTTCAGGAAGAGGAATAAAATGGAAAAAAAGAAATTTTGGTTTCCATCTTTAGTGCTAACAGTCATCTGTTTGGCTATATTATGGAAAATATGTCCTATTTGTTTTCAAAACAACGATGATAAAGCACTCATGTACCTGACAGCAGGCTACACCACTGGCACACCAGAGGCAGGCACTGTGTTTGGTAGCTTCTATTATTACGGATTCATCGCACTTTTATACAAGATATACGCAGGCTTTGCCTGGTACACCATCATAGAGCTAGCCATGGTGGCAGTCAGCCTCTGGATAGTCTGCGACACACTTATGAATGTGCTTTCATCAAAGGGAAAGCTCTTAGGTGTTGTTTCATGTATTATTTTATTTTTATTTGTATTTTTGCATTTTTCCACAGCACTGCAGTACACAGCCACAGCAGGTATGGTAGCAGGTGCAGCAGCATGTGCCCTTATAGCCAGCCTAGATGGCATGGATAAAGAGACCACAGGCACCAAAGACTGGCACTTTATAGTATCAGTCATCATGCTAGTTGTCGCCTATGGCATCAGAAAGCAGTTTGGTATTGTAGGCCTTGGCGCTATGCTTTGCATACTTTTCTTTGAGTTTTTCACAGAAAATAGAGCATTAATAGTAAAAAAGGGTATAATCATTTTAATTGCATTTTTAGTAGCTTTTGGTAGCAATGCCATTTATGAAAAGGCCACAGGCATTTCGGATTTCAATGAGTACTATGCACAGGCTGGTACCTGGATTGATTATCCACACCTAGAGTATGCCAATGACACCGAGGGTGTTTATGCATCAGTGGGCTGGGACGAGCCACTTTATAATGCAGTTAGCAATTGGTTTTTCATGGACGAAAGACTTACTACTGACAATTTTAAAGTGTTGGTAGATGCCTATGACGGCAACGACCTTTCCATGAGAGACTACTATGACAGAGCACACAATCTCATGCTTTCTAGCATGATTGTAAATATACAGCTAGTTATTTGGATTGCCATATTGTTAATTATAAATGTGGCAGCATTTATAAAGCATTTGTCTAAAAGACAGCTTTTAATGGCAGACGGCCTTTTTGCCATGTTTGCAGTGGTTTCTGTATATTTCCTTATCGAGGGCAGATTCCCTATGAGAGCATATCAGGCTCTTGTATTTATTTTCATGGTGCCATCAGTTATTGTGGCATTGCGTATGATGGCTCAGTGTGAGAGCCGCAGGCTTCTAGTTATTGCCGTGGCAGCCATGGCGCTTATTCCAGTGGCAGGCTCACGCGTGAGACCAGAGACAAATATTTTAGATTACACATACACTGTGGCTCACGACATTTATCGCACAGCCGATATTGAAAAGAGCACAGCCTTAGAAAACTATGCTATCCAGCATCCAGATGGGATGTTTATATATGATTTGGACCTGGCGCTTCCAGCTGGCCCATTTACAGTTTACAAGGATGGACTTCCTAAAAATCTAGTATTTTGGGGAGGATGGGTGTACAATACACCAATGTACTGGAAACAGATTCACGCTAATGGTTTTGATACTTTATATTCGGCTGATTTTCTTTCCGGCAGAGTATTTTTCTGCGGAAATGCAGTATCAGACACATTAGTACAATATATGCAGAGCCAGGATCAGCTGGTGCACTGCGATGTTGTTGACCAGGTAGGTGACATGGTTATCTACCAGTTTACAAAATAGGAGGATAAATAAAATGATTCCATTTAACGTACCACCATGTGTAGGCACAGAGGAAAAATATATAAAGGATGCTATCTCAAAGCACAAGATTTGCGGAGATGGCGAATATACTAAAAAGTGTAATACTTGGTTAGAGGAAAAAACAGGAGCTGCAAAGGTACTTCTTACTACATCATGTACACACGCTACAGAGATGGCAGCTTTACTTTGCGATATAAAGCCAGGTGATGAGGTTATCATGCCTTCATTTACATTTGTATCTACAGCAGATGCATTTGTTCTTAGAGGTGCTACAGCAGTATTCGTAGATATCAGACCTGATACTATGAATATCGATGAGACTAAAATCGAGGCAGCCATCACAGACAAGACAGTAGCCATCGTACCTGTACATTATGCAGGCGTTTCATGCGAGATGGACACTATTATGGATATTGCTAAAAGACATAATCTAAAGGTAGTAGAAGATGCAGCCCAGGGTATCATGAGTACATACCACGGCAAGGCACTTGGTACTATCGGTGATTACGGCGCATTCTCATTCCATGAGACAAAGAACTACTCTATGGGTGAGGGCGGAGCTCTTCTTATAAAGAGTGCAGACGACGTAGAGGCAGCAGAGATTATCCGTGAAAAGGGTACAAACAGAGCTAAGTTCTTTAGAGGGCAGATTGATAAATATACATGGGTAGAGGCAGGTAGCTCATACCTTCCTTCAGAGCTCAATGCAGCATACCTATACGGCCAGCTAGAGCAGGCTGACAAGATTTTTGATGATAGAATGAATAGCTGGAATAAATACTACGAGGCATTCAAGCCACTTGCAGAGGCAGGAAAGGTAGAGCTTCCTACTATTCCAGAGGGATGCACTCACAATGCCCACATGTTCTATCTCAAGTGCAAGAACCTAGAAGAGCGTACAGCTCTCATTAGCTATGCAAAGGAAAATGATATCCTTATGGTATTCCACTACATTCCACTTCACACAGCACCAGCTGGACAGAAGTATGGTAGATTTGCAGGTGAGGATGTTTACACTACAAAGGAAAGCGAGCGTCTCGTTCGTTTGCCATTATATTATGGTCTTACAGATGAGGATCAGGCAAAGGTCATCGATACTGTAATTTCATTTTATAATAAGTAGAGGCATGCCATGAAAATTGAGGGAGAGAAAGTAATTTTAACTCCAATCACATATGATGATTGCGAGGATTTTGTTCGCTGGAGAAACAGCGATTTGATAAAGTCCAAGTTCATATATAGAAAGGACATCACGGTGGAGGACCAGCGCAATTGGATTCGCACCATGGTGGAGACTGGAAAGGTGGCCCAGTTTATTATCTGGGACCGTGCTGACAATAAAAAGATAGGCTGCGTCTATCTACAGCATATGGATTTGGATAACAAAAAATGCGAGTTTGGCATTTTAATAGGCGAGGAAGCATATCTAGGTGGTGGCCGTGGCACAGAGGCAAACAACCTCATTTGTCAGTATGGCTTTGAGCACCTGGGCATGCACAAGATATATCTTAGAGTTTTGGCTGAAAACACTGCAGCCAGACACTCATACGCCCGCGCTGGTTTTTCGGAGGAATACATGTCACATGATGATGTGTGGGTAGAGGGCCAGCCAGAAGACGTTATATTTATGTCTAAGTACAAGGATGGGAGTACACACTAATGAAAGTATCCTTTGTGATACCCTGCTATAGATCAGAGCATACTCTAGAGCAGGTAGTTGATGAAATCAAAACAAAAATGAGCACCATGGCGGACTACACCTACGAGATAGTTCTCGTAAACGATTGCAGTCCTGACAATACCTTTGAGGTTATCAGAAAGCTATGTGCTGAAAACAAAAACATTATCGGAATCAATCATGCAAAGAACTTTGGCCAGCATGCAGCCCTTATGGCAGGATTTCATTTTGTCACAGGCGATGTTGTGGTCTGCCTGGATGACGACGGCCAGACACCTGCAGATGAGGTGGACAAGCTCTTAGATAAAATCCACGAGGGCTATGACGTAGTATACGCAGAGTACGAGCACAAACAGCACTCAGGATTTAGAAATTGGGGCAGTCACCTAAATAAAAAGATGACAGAGATCATGCTAAACAAGCCAAAGGAGCTATACATTTCCAGCTACTTTGCAGCAAAGAAATTTATCGTGGACGAGATGCTCAATTACCGTGGTGCATATCCATATGTTATAGGTCTAGTGCTTCGCAGCACAAAGAGCATTTGCAATGTAAAGGTAAACCATAGAGAGCGTATGGAGGGTACCTCAGGCTACACCTTCAAAAAGCTTTTAGGTCTCTGGATGAATGGATTTACATCATTTTCTATTCTTCCACTTCGCATGGCTACATACGGCGGTACCATTATTGCATTTATTGGTTTCATCTACGCTTTATATGCTATCATCAGCAAGATTTTAGATCCAGTCAACAGAATGCTAGGCTGGAGCTCACTGATTTCAGTTATCTTGATTATGGGTGGTCTTATCTTGATTACTCTTGGATTAATCGGAGAATATGTGGGCAGAATATTCATCAGCATGAACAATTCACCACAGTATGTTATAAAGAACGTTATCAATTAC
>JAILKL010000038.1 GCA_024693775.1 Pseudobutyrivibrio sp. | reverse complement strand
ATGGGCGGTTTCCCGAGTGGCCAAAGGGGACAGACTGTAAATCTGCTGCAAATTGCTTCGGTGGTTCGAATCCACCACCGCCCATCTTTTTAATATCGCGGGATGGAGCAGTCTGGAAGCTCGCCGGGCTCATAACCCGGAGGTCGGTGGTTCAAATCCATCTCCCGCAACTCCTTGCCCAGATAGCTCAGTTGGTAGAGCAGAGGACTGAAAATCCTCGTGTCGTTGGTTCGATTCCGACTCTGGGCATCAAACTTAATTATTAATATGTGTGTGTAGCTCAGCTGGATAGAGCACTTGGCTACGGACCAAGGTGTCGGGAGTTCGAATCTTCTCACGCACGCTTACCCTTAGGATTTCTCCTAAGGGTTTTTTTATTTTTAAAAGAAAACCGGTCACAGTGTGACCAGATAGAAATAAATTAAAATAAGTTAGAGTATGACCAATGAGAATCAAACTTAAATAGAGCATAGTGTATTCAGCGAGATAAAAAATCAAAACCGGTCACAGTGTGACCGGTTAAATATATAAAGGTTATAGATAAAATCTATAAGTCTATAAAGTGGATGAGCCTAATCCATGACTGTATATAAGCCTGAATGTATCTATATATAATTATGTATTAAAAAGAATACAGTGGTTGATTTTGGATATTACTTCATATGATAAGCATTAAATGCTTTAAAATAAGGAAAAATAGGATATTAAAAAATTTGAAATAATTGTTGACATACAAATTACAAAGTAGTAATATACTACTCAGTTAATAAATGTGACTTCATTCTAATAGCTATATAGAATGATTATCAGGTATGCTGTTTAACAATATATGAAGTCGGAAATTGTTTTTTGGAGGTTATATCATGGCAAAGACAAAAATTTGGAATTTTTTTAAGGCGGACGGTACACCAGTAAATGTTACTCTCAATAAGAATAGATTTGTATCTGTAAACGGTGGCCCAGAGATGAAGCTTAATACCTTAAAGGCCCCTGAGGGATCTTTTGCAGAGAAGGTGTTTAATGTACCTGTTGGAAATGGTGAATATGCAAAGCTTTGTGTTAAGAATAATCAGGTATTAACATACAATGGATTTAATGTAGAAACAGGAGAGGCATACACTCCTATGGAGTTACCAAAGTGGGCTTACGTATTTGTTGTTTTATATGTAATGAACTTCTTCTTAGTTATTGGTGGAGCAATCGGTGGTGCTATTTCAGCAGGCTTTGCATTTTTAACTGCTACTATTGCTAGCGATAGAAAGATGAGCACAGGACTTAGAGTATTCTTATGTATCCTGTTATATATTGGAGTTACAATTGGCTCATTATTTATTGCAATTGTATTATTAGGCGTATTTAATGCTTTTTAATAAGTCAGGACTTATTGCTGACCAAACAATGAAATTGTCAGCAATAATCCTGCTTTGCAGGACATGAAAATAGATAAACCTATTTTCATGGTATTTACGATTTCTGTTTTTCTGATGAAAAACAAAAATCTATAGGTTCTTGATTTTCCTTAAGTTGCCCACAAGCAGTCAATTAAGTAGTAATTAATATTAAATGCAGCTGTTACCTTAAGAAATGTGTCATGATATTAAAAGCTGTATAATAATAAACCTTTTGTACAAATATAAATTTGTGATTTTCCCATGTGATACATTAGCTCAGAACATTTTTGTAATGAGTTAATTTATTACATGGGATTTTTGTCTTAGAAAGGAATTACATTAAATATTTTGGAATATGGTTTATAATTTGAAGCTGGCTTAGTTTTAGATTAGCATTAAAAATAGTTAGCAATAGAGATGAAGTTTATATAGTTTAAAAATGCCATTAAATAAGGTATGATATAGTTCAGTATGCGTATAGGAATATTTAGGAAGAATGGGATTTAGATATGAAGTATGATGCATTTATAAGCTATAGACATTTGCCAAAGGATATGTACGTTGCTAAAAGAGTACATAGAGCTTTGGAGACTGTAAAAATTCCAAAGAAAATTCAACAGGAGACTGGTCGAAAGAAGATTAATCGTGTTTTCAGAGATCAGGAAGAGCTTCCTATTGGAAGTGATTTGGGTAGCAATATAGAAACAGCTCTTAGAGAGGCTGCTTTTTTAGTGGTTATTTGTTCACCACAGACAAAGGAGTCTTATTGGGTAAACAAGGAAATCGATACTTTTATTGCTATGCATGGTCGACAGAATGTTTTGGCGGTATTAGTAGAAGGCAGTCCTAGAGATTCCTTTCCTCCACAGCTTCGTGTAGACGAAAATGGAGAGAGAGTTGAGCCATTAGCTGCAGATGTCCGTGCTAATTCAAATAGAGAAATAAATAAAAAGCTAAAGACTGAGACACTTCGTTTGGCTGCTTCTATTTTGCATGTAGATTTTGATGATTTAAAGCAGCGTCATCGTGAGCGTCAAATGCGAAGAAATGTTAGCATTGCCGCCGGTGTGGCAGCGCTAGGTATTGCATTTGGTATATACAATGCATATAATCTTGCCAAAATAAACGAGGAATATCAGCAGAAGCTTATTAATGAATCAAAGGTAATGGCGGCCACATCCTTGGATGTATATGATTCAGGTGATAGAAAGACAGCAGCACTTATCGCTATGGATGCTTTGCCATCGGAAGAAAATGATAGGCCATTTGTGTCTGATGCCCAGTATGCTTTGACAACAGCTTTGGGTACTTATGATCCAGGCAATACAGTTTCATATAAATGGCTGCTAAAGCATCATGTAAATGTTAATGGATTTGCTACTGATTTAGAGAACAATCGACTTCTTTCTTATGATAATAACAACACTGTATATTTGTGGGATTTGACCACAGGTGATTTGTTGTTCGAAAAGATTACAGACATTGTAGATGGAAGTGAAGCCAGTGTAAAAACTGTTGGTTTTTGTAATGGAAATGCCGTTGTTTGTACAGATCAGAATGCTAGAGCATATGATGATAACGGCGATGTAGTATACGAAATTGTTCCAGATAGCTTCTCATTAATTAGGGGCACAGTTGATAAGAACAAAAATTACATTCAGCTTTATGGCTGTAGTTATGATGATAGCTTTAATAGAAAAAATGTTGTAGAGGTTTATGATGCCAAAACAGGCGAATTCTACAAGCGTTATGAATTTGATGAGGCTGATGAAATAGGTTCAGGCGCTATATTCTCGCCAGATGGAAGATATATGGTTTTGGATCTTCCTGCTAGGGTAAGCTCAACTGATGTAGGACAGCAATATTATACTTTGATTGATATGGAGACGGACAACATAACACGTATTCCAGCTACAAAGGATAGTTCATTAGATCTTAATTTTACAGGTGATAATCAGTTTTCTGCAGTATCCATGACAGCGGACTCATTATTTGGTTTTGAAAATACACAGATTTATGTGCAGACCTTTGATGTCACCACAGGTGCAGAGCTATGGTCGCAGACGCTTGATTACACAAATGCTGCATTAAACACTTCATATACTCATATAAAGAGCAGAGTGGTTACTGATGATTCAGGTGAGGAACTACATCTTACACATGTTTCTAGTGGAAAAAATATGTACACCTTAAACAGTGATACTGGAGAGATTGTTTCAAAGATTGTTACCAATGATTGGATTGAAAACTATTTGTCTACAGATGCAAATACTACATTATTTGTAGGAACAGCTGATGGCCTAGTGACACCATATGATGCTATAACCGGTGAGGCCTTTAATGATTATGTGGATAAGACTTCTTCATCCTTAATCGATATGGATGGAGGAAAGGGATATTTAATTTCACAGGGATATCGTTCACCTAACATTACTGTTATGTCCTATACTGATAGTGATGCATTGCTATCTAGCACTGAAATGGAAGAAAGATACGACACTGTGGCTGTTAGCCCAGATGAAAGCACTTATGTAGTTTCTGCAAAGGCAGATTCAAATGCTACAACAAATAGCTTCTATGTTTTTGATGCTAAAACCAGCGAAATGACTACAGAGTTCAAGGTGGATAATGCAGAGCTCTATAAGGTTGCTTATGCTGATAATGATACAATTGTTGTACCTGGCAAGGATGGAAACCTAAATCTCTATTCAATAAAAAATGAAAAATTAGATACAGAAAAATTATTGGATGAGAACTATTGTAATAGCAAGTTCTCGGCTGATAATTCTAAGCTTTTTATGTACTATGAAGGAAAATACGTGGTTTACGATTTGGTTAATAAAAAGTTATTACACCAGGATGAATCAGATGAAAGAATCAATATAGTGGATTTATCTGATGATGCCACAAAGGCCTTTTGTGTAAATTCCAAGGGACATGTTAGTGAAATTACATTATCAGATGGCTCGTGTACAAATCTATTTAAAGAATATACAGTTAAGAATCTTGAGTTAAGTGCGGATGGAAGCTTATGTGCAATTGTTTGCTCTGATGGATACTTACGAGTATTCGACACTGAAACCCAGGAGATTCTTCATGAAATAGAGTATTATGGTTCTTCGAACACCTATGAGGAATTTTCTAGCGACAATAAATTGCTGTATTTACAGGGATCAGATTTATATTTCAAGATATATGATTTAGAGACAAAGAAGTTTTTGTATGTGTCTGATAATCAGATAAATGATATCAGTCGCACCACATATGATGCAGACAATAATTATTTAGCAATCTACAGTTACTATGACATGTACATAATTGATTTGAATGATTTTGGTATATTGGCAAGCATGGATTATGGCAAATTATATTTACCTAAGAACCAGCAGCTAGTTTATATAAAGTATTATGACCTAATGACCTTCAAGTTCAAATCCTTCTCAGAATTAATGGAGGATGCAAAGAATACTTTTGGAGATGCACAGCTTAGTACAGAAGAAAAGCTAAAATATAGAATTAACTAGATTGCGGCTTTAAATAATATTGGTCTGTGTCCGGTTATTGATTTTCTGATGAAAAACAAAGATCTATAAGAACAAATAAAACTTTCTACTGACAGAAAAAATCTGTTAGTAGGAAGTTTTTTTATGGATAAATTTTGACTTATTGCTGACCAAACAATGAGATTGTTCGCAATAATCCTGCTTTGCAGGACATGAAAATATATTCTCCTAGCAAAAGTAAAAAAACATTTGACAACTATATCATAAGGTAGTAATATACTACTCAAAGGGAGAAAGTAGCAGATGACTACTTAAGACGGCGCCACCATCAAGGCTGAGATGGAGGTGCCGTTATCTTTTTATATGGATTAAATTTCTCAGACAAATATATTAAATTGGTATTTACGATTAAATATAGAATAAAGTATTTCCTACTTTAACTTGCTAAAGTGTTGTGGTAAAATGATGGGTAATTGAAATAGGCAGTTGGAATGTAATGAGGAGGATTGAATATATGAAGAAGAAATTGGTTTCTATGATGATGGTTATGGCCATGGCAACAGCAATGCTTGCCGGATGTGCTAGTGAAAAGACTGATGACGCTACAGAGGTTCAGACAGACAATTCAAGAGTTGCAGAGGGAGAGACCTTCAAGGTTGGTATTATTCAGTATGTTGATGATGCATCTTTGAATCAGATTGTGGCAAACTTGGAGAGCCAGTTGGATGTGTTAGCTGAGGAAAAGGGATGCACATTTGAATATGAGGATTATTATTACAATGGTCAGGCAGATTCTACTACTATCAATCAGATGGTGACAGAGCTTATAAATGATGAAGTAGATGTTTTGGTTCCTATCGCTACACCTACAGCTTTAATTTGCCAGGCAGCTACAGAGGACAATCAGATACCTGTAGTCTTTGCAGCAGTGTCAGATCCAGTTGGTGCGGGATTGGTGGATAGCATTGAGGCTCCTGGTGCAAATGTGACAGGTACTTCGGATGCTCTTAATACCTCTGCAGTACTTGATTTGATGTTAGAGCAGAACAGAGATTTACAGAAGGTTGGCCTTCTTTATGATAAGAGTCAGGATGCTTCTACTGCACCTATTGAGGATGCAAAGAAATACCTTGAGGATGCAGGTATTGAATGGGTAGAAAAGACAGGTACCTCAAATGACGAGGTAATGTTGGCAGCTGATGCACTTGTTGCTGAGGGGGTTGAGGCAGTATTTACTCCTACTGATAACACTATCATGACAGCTGAGCTTGCTATTTATGAAAAGTTTATCGAGGGTGGTATTCCTCAGTATTGCGGTGCTGATTCATTTGCTTTAAATGGTGCTTACCTTGGATATGGTGTAAATTATGCTACTCTTGGTGTAGAGACAGCTAATATGGTTTCTGAGATTCTTGTAGATGGAAAGGAGCCTGCTTCACTTCCTGTAAAGACATTGGATAATGGTACAGCCACTGTTAATACAGAGACAGCTGCAGCTTTAAACCTTGATTATTCAAAGCTCAAGGATATGTGCGATGGCTTTGTAGAGGTTCAGACTGCAAAGGAATTTGAATAAATTCGTATATACGAATTAGTATTGGGTGGTTATTATTATGTCGAGCATTATTACAGTTTCAATTTTTCAAAGTGCTTTAGAACTAGGGCTGATGTATGCCCTAGTTGCTTTAGCACTTTTTATTTCTTTTACCATTTTAAATATCGCTGATTTAACAACAGATGGATGCTTTACCTTGGGTTGTGCAGTCGGTGCCATTGTTACCCTGTCAGGTCATCCTTTCCTTGGAATAATTGCAGCTATGATTTCTGGAGCTTGTGCAGGCTTTGTTACAGCTTTACTTCAGACAAAGTTTGGTGTGGAGTCCATCCTGGCTGGAATCATTGTTAACACAGCGCTTTATACCGTAAATATTTTTATAATGACATCGCAAGTGAGCATCTTTGGAGTGGATACAATTTTCTCTTTAGCAAAGGATTCTTTCCTGCAGCAGTTCTTTGGAGATTGGTATAAGGTTGTTATACTAGTGGTTATTGTAGGATTGATTGCCCTAGCACTATGGTGGTTTTTGGGTACCACACTTGGTATGTCCATTAGAGCTACAGGTGACAATGCTGAAATGGTAAAGTCATCATCTATAAATCCTACATTTACAATTACAGTCGGACTATGTTTGGCAAACTCACTTACAGCACTTTCAGGTGTGCTTATTGCTCAATATCAGAAATCGGCTGATATTAATATAGGTACGGGTATGGTTACAATTGCACTGGCTTCATTAATAATTGGCCAGAGCCTTATTGGAAATAAGGGAAGCACCTTAAGACGCGTTATTGGAACCATAGCAGGTTCGGTTTTATATAGATTTATTGTGGCTGTGGCCCTTAGATTATCGGTACCAGCTGAGGCTCTAAAGCTCGTTTCAGCTATGATAGTTGCTGTGGCCATTGCACTTCCATATGTACGAAAAAAAGCAGCCTTGAAAAAGCGCGAGTTTGCAAATTATAGAGAAAATAAATCTGGAAGGGAGGAGAAAAATGCTTAGAATCGATAACATTTCTAAAACCTTCAATCCAGGTACTGTCAATGAAAAGGTGGCACTAAAAAATCTCAGTCTAGATCTAAAGGATGGAGACTTTGCTACTATAGTTGGTTCGAATGGCGCTGGAAAATCCACTATGTTTAATGCTATTGCAGGTACTTTTATTGTGGATGAAGGAAATATTTATCTAGATGGTGATGATATAACCTTTAAAAAGGAGCACGTTCGTAGTAAGGTAATAGGGCATCTATTTCAAGATCCTCTTAAGGGCACAGCTCCTAGCATGACCATAGAGGAAAATATGGCCTTAGCATATTTGAGAGCATCCAATTCCAGCAATCGCATGTTTTCTAGAATAAAGCAGTCGGATAAAAAGGCTTTTAGAGAAAAGCTTGCTATGCTTGATATGGGATTAGAGGATAGAATGAAGCAGCCAGTGGGACTTTTGTCAGGAGGTCAGAGACAGGCACTTACACTTCTTATGGCCACCTTTGTTACACCAAAGCTATTGCTTTTGGATGAGCATACGGCTGCCCTTGATCCAGCTACAGCTGAGAAGGTATTAGACCTTACTAAAAGTATTGTCGCAGAAAGAGGCATCACCTGTTTGATGGTTACCCACAATATGCATCAGGCGCTGGAGGTAGGAAATAGAACATTAATGATGAATGCAGGACAGATTGTCTTTGATACCTGTGGAGCAGAGAGAGAAAAGCTCACTGTTTCGGACCTACTAGAGAAGTTCAAGGTAGGCGCAGGGGAGGAATTAGACAATGATAGGGTATTGCTTTCATAAAAAATTGTACGAATTAACACTTTAAAGAACTAAAGTAATAGTGTAAAGTGTAATAAAATAAAATTTACGATGAGGAAGAACAAGGAATGAAAAAGGTAGTTAAATTTGGCGGCAGCTCACTTGCTAATGCTGAGCAGTTCAAAAAGGTTGGCGATATTATTCGTGCCGACGAGACTAGAGTATTTGTAGTACCATCAGCACCCGGAAAACGTAATAGCAAAGACACAAAGGTCACAGACATGCTTATTCAGACCTTCAATGATGCTGAGGCAGGCAAGGATGTTACTGAAAATCTTGCACAGATAAAGGCACGTTATGATGAGATTATTGACGGCCTTCAGTTAAAGAATTTCAGCTTGGATGAGGATTTCAAACAGATTGCTGCTGATATTAAAGAAGACCTTTCACTTGATTATTTAGCCAGCCGTGGTGAATATCTAAATGGTAAAATCATGGCAGAATATCTTGGCTATGACTTTATAGATTCAAAGGAAGTTATTTTCTTCAATGAAGAGGGATACTTAAATGCCTACAAGACAGAAAAGGCTATGGCAAAGGCATTACAGGAGCATCCACATGCGGTTATCCCTGGCTTCTATGGCTGTGGAAAGGACGGACGAGTAAAGACATTCTCACGTGGTGGTTCAGATGTAACCGGTTCTATCGTTGCCGGTGCTGCAAAGGTAGATGTTTATGAAAATTGGACAGACGTTTCAGGATTTTTAATTTGCGATCCACGTATCGTAAAAAATCCTGCTGGTATGCAGACAATTACATACAGAGAGCTTCGCGAGCTTTCTTATATGGGCGCTTCAGTTCTTCACGAGGATGCTATTTTCCCAGTTCGTTCTGCAGGTATTCCTATCAATATCAAGAACACAAACAAGCCTGAGGACGAGGGCACATGGATTGTAGAGAGTACAGGTCAGAGAAATGAGTACGTTATTACAGGTATCGCTGGAAAGAAGGGATTCTGTACAGTTCTTATAACAAAATCTCTTATGAACTCAGAGGTAGGCTTCTGCCGAAAGGTTCTATCTGCATTTGAGGACAACGGAATCAACATTGAGCACATGCCATCAGGTATTGATACTATGACTGTAGTTGTGCATGAGGATGAGTTTATCAACAAGGAGCAGGCTGTAGTTTCAGCTATCCATAGAAATTGCTCACCAGACTCTATCGAAATCGAGTCAGACCTTGCACTTATCGCAGTTGTAGGTCGTGGCATGAAGAGCACTCGTGGTACTGCCGGTCGTATATTTGCAGCACTTAGCCATGCACACGTAAATGTTCGTATGATTGACCAGGGCTCTTCAGAGTTAAATATCATCATTGGTGTTGAAAACGAAGATTTTGAGGCTGCTGTTAGAGCAATTTACGATATTTTCGTAACAACTAGACTATAATATAGAAAACTAAAAATTATAAACCAACAGCTTGTATTTACACTGCTGTTGGTTTTTTGTTATAATTTTAAAAGTTAGATTTAATTATTAAGGAGGGGTACGATATGCTTGAAATAGGAATGAAAAGCACAGAGGAGACAGTAGTTACATTAGACAACACAGCTAAGGCATTCTGTAGCGGGGCATTAGAGGTTTTTGCAACACCAGCTATGATTTCTCTTATGGAAGAGGTTTGCTGGAAAATGGTACAGCCAGAGCTTGAAGAGGGCCTTGGCACAGTTGGTAGCAAGGTAAACATCACACATATGGCACCTAGCGCAATAGGTATGACTGTACAGTGTGAGGCTACACTTATAGAAATCGATGGCCGAAAGCTTTCATTTGAGGTAGTATGCTCAGATGAAAACGGCATGGTAGGCATGGGTACTCATGAGAGATACATTATTAATAATGAGAAATTCATGGCCAAGGCCAACGGCAAAAAGGTGGATTAATAATTATCTTATATGGCTTTTGTTTAGGGAGTATGCTATACTAGTCACGGTTTACATACTTTAAAAAGTGAGGATAAGATATGAGTCTTATTATTAAAAACGGAAGGGTGCTCAACCCACCTACAAACACAAACGAAATATTAGATATTAAGATAGACGGGAACATTATCTCAGCTGTTGAGGCTGAGATTGTTCCCGTTTTTTCTGATGAAGTAATCGATGCAAAGGGCTGCTATGTTATGCCTGGACTCATCGATATGCACGTTCACTTTAGAGACCCAGGTCAGACCCAAAAGGAAGATATCGAAACTGGTTCGAAGGCAGCAGCCAGAGGCGGTGTTACCACTGTTCTTGCCATGCCTAATACAAAGCCAGTGGTAGATAATCCAGAGCTTGTAAATTACGTTCATGAGAAGGCTAAAAGCGTTGGGCTAACCAGAGTTCTTCAGGTGGGCTCGGTTACAAAGGGAATGGAAGGAAAAGAGCTTTCTGATTTAGAGGGCATGATAGATGCAGGTATTCCAGCTATCTCTGAGGATGGTAAATCCGTTATGGATTCTGGAGTATATCGTGAGGCAATGAAAATCGTTGCTAAAAAGAACGTTCCAGTTTTAGCCCACTGCGAGGATATTAATCTGGTGCAGGGCGGTGTTATGAACATGGGGGCAAAGTCAAATGATCTTGGTGAAAAGGGTATCAGCAATGCTGTTGAAAATATCATTGAGGCCAGAGACATTATGCTTGCTGAGGAGACAGGGGCTACACTTCATTTATGTCACTGTTCTACAAAGGAAAGCTATGACATTATAAAAGAAGCAAAGTCTCGAGGAATAAAGGTTTCCGGAGAGGTTTGCCCACATCATTTTACCCTTACAGAGGACGATATCGTTGCCGGAGATGGCAATTATAAAATGAATCCACCAGTGAGAACTGCGGAGGATAGAGAAGCACTTAGAAAAGGTCTTGCAGAGGGAGTATTCGAGGTTATTTCTACTGATCACGCTCCACACACTGCAGAAGAAAAAGCTAGAGGATTTTCATCACCATTCGGAATTGTTGGTTTGGAAACTAGCGCATCACTTACATATACAGAGCTGGTTCTCTCAGGGCTTATTTCACCACTTACAATGGCAGCCTATATGAGTAGTAATCCAGCAAAAATTCTTGGCCTAGAGAACCTTGGAGATTTGTCCGTAGGTAAAACAGCCGATGTCACCATTTTTGATCCTACAATTGAATATGATATTCATGCAGCAGACTTTGTTGGAAAGTCTAAAAACATGCCATATGAAAATCGTCATGTTACAGGTAAGGTCGTTAAGACAATTTTTGGTGGCAAGGTAGTATATAGCGTTTAAAATTTTTTTACCATAGAGAGGATATATTATGATTCAAAAATTAATTAATCAAATTACTGAAAAGGATGCACCAATTGTAGTTGGTCTCGATCCTACAATGAAGCTTATGCCAAAGTCTCTTGTAGACAAGCACATCGCAGAGCACGGCCAAACTCTAGAGGCTGTTGGCGAGGCAATGTTTGACTACAACAGACAGATTATGGATGCAACAGCAGACCTTATTCCAGCAGTAAAGCCACAGATTGCCATGTACGAAAGCTATGGCATCCCTGGAATGATTGCTTACAAGAAGACTGTTGATTATGCAAAGGAGCTCGGCCTTGTAGTTATCGCTGATATCAAGCGTGGTGATATTGGATCTACATCTACAGCATATGCCCTTGGACATCTAGGTTCAGTGCAGGTGGGCGATTACAAATATCAGGGCTTTGATGCTGATATGGCTACAGTAAATCCATATCTTGGATCTGACGGTGTAAAACCTTTCGTAGATGTATGCAATGAGGAGGATAAGGGTATCTTTGTTCTTTGCAAAACATCTAATCCATCATCTGGTGAATTCCAGGATAGAATCATTGATGGTAGACCTCTCTATGAACATATGGCAGAAAAGATTGAAGAATGGGGCTCAGCTTCTATGGATGGAGCATACTCAAATGTAGGTGCTGTAGTAGGTGCCACATATCCTGAAATGGGTGCTCGTCTAAGAGAGCTTATGCCTCACACATATATTTTAGTACCAGGCTATGGTGCCCAGGGGGGAAAGGGTGCAGACCTAGTAAACTTCTTTAATAAAGATGGCCTTGGAGCAATCGTAAACTCTAGCCGTGGAATCATTGCAGCATATCAGCAGGAAAAATATGCAAAGTTTGGAGAAGAGAATTTTGCAGCAGCCAGCCGTGCAGCAGTAGAGGATATGCTTGCAGATATTCGTTCAGCTTTAGGTAAATAATTATTAATGGAATTAGATATTTAAGGAGTCTTGGTTTTAATGAAGGTAAAAGAGATAGCATCAATAGTGGATGCAAAGCAGTTGGCAGATGGAGTTTATAGTATGGTATTAAAAACTACTGCAGCACAGTACGCTGTGCCAGGTCAGTTTATTAATATCTTTTCAAACAATGGCAGCAAGCTATTGCCTCGTCCAATTAGTCTTTGCGAAATAGATAAAGAGGATTCTACTCTTAGAGTAGTATTTCGTGTAGTCGGTGAGGGTACAAAGGAATTTTCTGAGTACAAGGCCGGTGATACAGTTGAGATTTTAGGACCTCTAGGAAATGGATTTCCATTGGAGGGTGAGACAGCTATAGTTGTAGGCGGAGGTATTGGTGTTCCTCCAATGCTAGAGCTTGCAAAGCAGCTTTCAGGTACTGTTACTGCAGTCATGGGCTATAGAAATGATGATATGTTCCTCACTGAGGAATTTACAGATGTTGCCTCTGAATTAATCATTGCCACAGATGATGGCTCTGTAGGAGTTCATGGCACAGTAGTGGATGCCATGAAGGAAAACGAGCTAAAGGCTGATGTTATCTATGCCTGCGGTCCAAAGCCAATGCTTAAGGGCGTGGCAGATTATGCCTTAGAAAATGGAATTAAGTGCTATGTTTCTATGGAAGAAAGAATGGCCTGTGGTGTAGGCGCCTGCTTGGGTTGCGTATGTCAATCAAAGGAAGTGGACGATCACAGCCATGTTCACAATAAAAGGGTATGCAAGGACGGCCCGGTATTCTTAGCAACGGAGGTGGAGCTATAATGAACACGAAGGTAAATATAGCAGGTGTAGAGTTTCAAAATCCTATTATGGAAGCATCTGGAACATTTGGCTCTGGTATGGAATACTCGGAGTTCGTTGATTTAAATAGACTAGGAGCAGTGGTTACAAAGGGTGTGGCAAATGTGCCATGGCCAGGCAATCCTACTCCAAGAATTGCAGAGGTAAGCTCTGGAATGCTCAATGCTATTGGTCTTCAGAACCCTGGAGTGGAAGTCTTTTGTGAAAGAGATTTAAAATTTCTTGAACAATTTAAAGATACACGTGTTCTTGTTAATGTTTGTGGTCATTCTGCCGAAGAATATATTGAGGTAGTTGATAGATTAGCAGATGAAAAAAGAGTGGACATGTTAGAGATTAATATCTCATGTCCAAACGTAAAAGAAGGCGGTATTGCCTTCGGACAGGACCCAAAAGCAGTTGAATCAATTACAAAATTAGTTAAGGAACACGCACGTCAGCCAATCGTTATGAAGCTTTCACCAAACGTTACAGATATAAAGGTAATGGCAAAGGCTGCAGAGGCAGGCGGAGCAGATGCAATTTCTCTTATTAACACTCTCACTGGAATGAAAATCGATGTAGAACGTCAGAGCTTTGTTCTAGCAAATAAAACCGGTGGTATGTCTGGTCCAGCGGTTCATCCAATAGCAGTTCGCATGGTGTATGAATGTGCAAATGCTGTTAACATTCCTATTATAGGAATGGGTGGAGTATCCACATGGCAGGATGCGGTTGAGATGATGTTAGCAGGAGCAACTGCTGTTTCCGTAGGTACAGCTAATTTTTATAATCCAACAGCCACAGTAGATATACTTGATGGCATGGTGGATTACATGAAACGAAAAAATATCGAGGATGTTAGAGACTTAATTGGGGCGGTTAGATAGCTATTCTAGGCAATCAAAGCTGCGTATGTAAATATGCAACACCCATTGCTGGTTTCACCAAATTTTCGTCAAATATACTCAGTTTTTTCCGTGACATGATTCAATTGATTTGCTAAACTTTATTTACTTCTAACGGTAATCAAATCATTTAGATTTTTTTGTTATACTAGATTTGAAAGGAGGGGAGCTGATGAAGTTCAAGAAAATTGGTGAGGACAAAATCAGATGTGTAATCACCAAAGAGGAAATGGAATCAAGTGGCATGGAGCTTGGCGATTTCGTCAGTGACCAGGAAAAG
The DNA here is from genome assembly GCA_024693775.1 of Pseudobutyrivibrio sp. Taxonomy (GTDB): domain Bacteria; phylum Bacillota; class Clostridia; order Lachnospirales; family Lachnospiraceae; genus Pseudobutyrivibrio. The sequence continues at coordinate 35,075 of JAILKL010000038.1, read as the reverse complement.
ACCCAAAGTTTTATCCGGGATATTTTAGCAGAAGCATGTGAAACGCTTGGGATAGAAACCCACGCTAAAGCATACAGTGTACAGATGACAGTTATGCCTGAGGGTGATGTTGCTTTACTTATTTCACCAGATTCTAATTCGGGACTTGCAACGGCCATCGAGGAGTTAAAGAAACACCTCACAGGTTTGCAGGAAACATTGTCAACTACCAAGACAGAAACAAAGGTTTCTGGAAACACTAGTGATATTCCAGTACAGTCAGCTGGAAAATTAGTTGATGAGAGTGATGAGGTTACAGATCAGTATCTCGACACCCCATTATGGGCAATCCTCCCTAGTTTGGATGCTTCCATTGAATTATGCAAGCAACTTCCAAATTATAAAGGAATGCAAAGCGTATTATATCGATATGGTGATGACTACTACATCAAGCTAAATTTCGAATTGACACGTCGCCAGATCTCAGCAGTTATTCTTGTGATTTCAGAATATGCAACCCAGATGTTTACAGAAACATTTGACGGAGCATTTTTATTAGAGCACGGCACAGTAGTTTGTGATAATTGCGTTGAGAAGCTTTCAAAAATTTAATAAAGACAATATACAGGGTAGCGTTTGCTACCCTGTTTTTATATTAGAATATGATGATAAATCCTTTAAAATTGCATAATGGGAAATAATGGATTAAAGCCTAAAAAACGGCTAAAAGTTAAGGCTGATAATTAAGTGGACGGCCTGGTTAGCAATTCACATCTTTCCATAAAATTTGCAATCTCTATTCACATAAAAGCCATTATTTTTACAGAATTACTCTGTATTATATAATCATCGCAAGACAAGCGATGAACCATTTTTTTCATAACATTATTCTCCCTTTTGAGAAAGACGCCCCGCCGGCGTCTTTCTTACTGTCTAGAGATATTTTCCATAAAAGTATGAGAAGTTTATAGATTATAGTTCATTATAAAAATGGACATAAAAAAGGTGAGGCCCCGTACCTCACCTTTATAATTATAAAACCAAACCCCTATAACTCAAATGCGCATATCAATCTGGGTACCCGATGTAGGATAAACTAGACTCTCGAGGGAAGGAGTGTTCATACTTCCCATGGTGTCGGTCATCATATCTGCCTGTCCTTCTACGAGGTCCAAAGTCTTACCGAGCATCGCAGTACCGACTGCGCTCATTATCCGATTCTGGTTTAAACTCATAGACAATTCAGCGATATCCATATCGATGCGCCTCCCCTAAAAAGACGTCCCTTTCGCCTTCCACTATATGGTATCAAAGGATTGGCAAAAAGTTGTGTCAAATAGTGAATAAAATGTGAACAAATTGTGAAAAAGTACATATTTGGCAAAAAATCGAGTTTTTTGGCAAGATGTAGTGGTACGTCTTGAATAACTAGGTATGTTTTATTAAACTTGAAAGAGAAATGATTATGATATAGGCATGCGCCAAAAGGAGAAGTATGGCCATATTAAATATAAATTTTAGTGATCCATTGATGAAGGCTATCAAAGCCGTAAATTCAATAGGTGGCAATTCCCTCACAGAGGAGGATTTAAAAAAGCAGCGCTCTAATATGGAGTTGGCTGGAAAGCTGGCAGCGCCTACAGGTGGTGTTACTGTTGAGGAGTTTCAGGTAGGAAATGTTCCTTGTGAATTTGTTCATCCAGATTTGGCACATAATCCACAATATGTAATTTTATATGCTCACGGTGGCGGCTACACCTGCGGTGGATTAGGCTATGCTAGAGTTTTGGCTGCAAAGTTGGCTGTGTCTACAGGATTTTCTGTGGTATCATTTGAATATAGATTGGCTCCGGAAAATAAATATCCGGCTCCGCTGGAGGACGCCGAGCTGGTTTGGAATTATCTGCTGAGCCAGGGCTATGAGGCTGATCATATTTTGCTAGCAGGAGACTCTGCAGGAGGAAATCTAGTGCTTTGCCTCACACAAAGACTATTGGAGGAAGGCAAAGAAAAGCCTCGAATGCTTGTGCTTTTTAGTCCATGGACTGATATGACAGCCACTGCAAATTCTTATGAAGTATACATGGGAAAGGACCCGGTCCTTACAAAGGAATATATTGTGTCTGTTAGGGATGCGTTTATAGGTACTGAGGTGGAGCCTAAGGATTCTATCTATAGTCCCTTATATGGAAGCTTTGAAAATTTTCCACCTACATATATTCAGGTGGGACGCACTGAGCTTTTGCAGGATGACAGCACAGGATTGGCTGCAGCCATCAATAAGGTGGGTGGACATGCCAAGGTAGAGGTATTTAAGGACGGATGGCATGTTTTTCAGCAGATGCCATTACCACAGGCTGGCAGAGCTATGAAAATGGTAGCCGATGAGGTTAGCAAGGAAATATACACAAATTATTAAAAAAATTAATTTACAATAAAATTCAGGAGAAGAAATGAGTCGAGATAATTGGTATAAGGTAGACAATGTTGCAAAGGTATTTTTAGCAACGGCAGCTAAGAGAGATACCAGAACTCTGAGGGTAAGCTGCACATTGTGGGAAGAGGTCGACCCAGAATTATTGCAGGAAGCAGTATTGTCAGCAATTCAAATTAGACCTCAGTTTCAGGTTAGAATTCGTCGAGGTGTTTTCTGGCATTACATGGAGGACACAGATTTACAGCCAGTAGTTACAGAGGAGCACGGAAGAGTTTGTCCAATTCTTTATCAGCCTGGCAGGGCTATGCTCCATTACAAGGTCACCTATTATCACAATAGAATTAATCTGGATTTGTTCCATGCCATTTCTGATGGTACTGGAGCGCTAGAGTTTTTAAATATTATTGTTTCAGATTATTTGAAGCTAAAATATCCTGACAAATTTGATGATGTTGTAATCCATTCAGGCGCATCAGAGGATGATTTAAATCAGGATAGTTATAAGCAGTTTTTCGGCAGCATGGGATTAAAGGCGTCTTCATTAAAGAAGGCATACCATCCTAGTGGATTAAAGCTTCCATACGATCAGCTACAGTTTTTCGAGGTACAGATGCCAGTTGATCAGATTTTGCCAAAGGCAAAGGAGCTGGGCGTGTCTTTGACCAGCTACATAGGTGCCAGATTTATGCTGGCTATCCACTCAGATATGCCACCTAGAAAGAAAGGTATTCCTGTAAATGTTTCTCTTCCAGTTAATTTGAGAAACTATTATCCATCATATACATCAAGAAATTTCTTTAACAATGTAAATGTAAATCATGTTTTTGATGAGGAGATTTCTCTTGAGGATTTGGCAAAAGAATTCGATGCCAAGATGAAGGAAAATCTTACAGAAGAAAATATTAAAAAGCAAATGGATAACTTTGAGACCATGGAATATGTGGCGCCTGTTAGAGCGGTTCCACTATTTATAAAGCAATGGGTAGTTCGCTATGGCTCAAAGGTGACAGATAAAAAGGTTTCCGTTGTTTTATCAAACCTAGGTGTGCAAAAGCCACCAAAGGAAATGGCAGATAAGGTTCAAAACTATAGTGCATTCTGTAGCTCATCAAACCTATTCTCAACAATGTCTAGCTACAATGGAGTGCTCACACTAGGAATAGCATCTCCATACTCCAACACTAGAGTGGTGAAAAAACTAGTGAGAGATTTAAGTGGTGATGACATCAAAATCAAGTTATATGCAACGGAGGTAATTCGATAATGAAGCACTGTCCTTATTGTGAAATAGAAGTGGGCGGAAATTTAAAAAAGTGTCCACTATGTCAAAGTAAATTAGTGGGTGAGGGGGAGAGAGAATATTTCCCTCAGCAGCTCACCTTAAAAATTCAGTCTTTGTTTTATAAAATTCAGCTATTTATAGTATGGGCTGTAGTTATCACCAGCGTTGGTCTGGATTATCTTTTTCATTTAAAGCTATGGCCAACATTAAACTTCCACTGGAGTATTTTGGTGGCAATGTGGCTGATGGTATTTGAGTTTGGAATAATGAGACTTTTCAAAAAGGGAATGGGCTCAGCCAGAACCATGACCCTATTTGTATTTATTATTTTGATACTGCTCATGGTTACCTCTTATTATTTTGAGCGCTTAGCATTTGTCACGGATTGGATTACACCATTTGTGGTAATAGGCACACTGATAGCAAATTACGTTATGGCTATGATAGATAAAAGCGGCAACTCAATGGTTTATCTATTGACCAATTTAATTGTGGGCGTTGTGCCATATGTAGTTTTCTATTTCATGCAAAAAGAGTGTCCAATCGCTTGGATTATATGTTTGTTAGTTAGTGTTATTTTATTTGTTGGAGCAATTATCTTTAAGGGACGTGAAGTTGTAAACGAAATCCAGAGGAGATTAAGTGTTTAATGGATATCAGAGACGGATCATTCAACAAAAATAAATATCTGATTGATAATTTTGATAAGGCTATAAAGGAAGAATGGATAGAGGTTTATTGTCAGCCTATTATCAGAACCTCAAATGGCAAAGTATGCGGTGATGAATCGCTAGTTAGGTGGGAGGACCCTCAATTGGGTCTTCTTAATCCTATGGAATTTGTGCCTACTCTAGAGGCTGTGGATTTGATTCATAAGCTAGATCTTTTCGTTTTGGAAAAGACCTTGGATAAAATCAAGGAGCAGCGTCGCAGAGGCTTTTATGTGGTGCCAAATTCTATTAATTTTTCAAAATCAGATTTTTATTCTTGTGATCTTGTGGATGAGGTCCTGAAACGTGTTGATGCAGCAGGTGTTCCCCATCGCATGATAGCAATAGCTATAACAGAAGGCGCCATAAATTATGCTGATGATTTTGTAGTAGAGCAAATCCGACAATTCCAAGAGCTTGGATTTCAGATTTGGATGGATGATTATGGCAATGGCGATTCTGCGCCTGCATTATTGCAGCGCCTTCGTTTTGATATTTTAAAGATTAACAGATTCTATGTTAGTCAAATTCTATATAGTAAAAGTGCGCGCATTATTCTAACAGAGCTTGTTAGAATGGCTATGGCCCTAGGAATGGAAACAGTTGCCGAGGGTGTAGAATGCGAAGAGCAGATTGAATTTCTTAAGGAGATTGGTTGTACAAAAGCGCAGGGATTCTATTTCCGCAAACCACTCCCAATTCCAGCTATTTTTGATAGATATTCCAAAGGAAAAGGCATAGGGGCTGAGGACCCTAGAGAAACTGAATATTATTCTGCCATTGGCAAGATTAATCTGTATGATTTGGCATTCACTAGACCCGCTAGCGGAGAGGTAGAAAGCTATTTTGATACCTTGCCATGTGCCATTGTGGAGTCTGACGGTGATACCATCAGAATTATTCGTGGTAATAAATCTTTTAAGGAATTTATGAACCAGAACTTTGTGGTGGAAAACATGGATTCGGTCTATGATTTTAAAGATACCACTAATACAGTGGGAAACTACACTATGAATCTAATTCGTAAATGCGGAGAGGATGGCAAAAGAACACTTATTGATGACAGATTAATTGATGGTAGAACTGTGCATATCTTATTGCAGAGAATCGCAGTAAATCCAGTAAAAAATCTTTCAGCAGTGGCAATAGTGATTATATCTGTGTCTGAAAAGTCTACTATGTTAGACAGCCTTACATACAATTATATTGCCCGTGTATTGTCAGAGGATTATATCAATTTATTTTATGTAAATATGGATACAGGGGAATATGTGGAGTACAAACCAGACCCTGATAATCAAAATGTATCGGAAGGCCTTCGAGGTGATGATTTCTTTAAAAAGGCTGTATCTAAATATTTTAATGATATATATGAAGAGGATTTAGATAGGGTTCGTAGAGATTTAACAAAGAATAAAATCGAGGATGCCGTAAAGAAAAATGGAGTTTATGTAATAGACTACAGACGAATCATAGATGGAGAGCCTAGGTATGTAAATTTAAAGGCTGTAAAGGTACGTGGAGATGGCAATTTTATAATAATAGGAATTGTAAATGTAGATGATCAGGTAAAGCAGCACGAGTTTCTAGAAGGAGTCAAAGAGGAAAAGCGTATGTACACGCGTATTATGTCTTTGACAGGTGATTTTGTTTGTGTATACTCGGTGGATTTAGAAAGCGAAAAATATAGCTGCTTTTCATCTACCAAAGAATATGACAAGCTGGACATAACAAAGGATGGCAATGATTTTTTTAATCAGGCAGTAAAAGATATTAAAAATGTAATAGTAAAAGAAGATTTAAATTGGTTCCTTATTAATTTTACAAAAGAAAAAATATTAGGTGAAATAGAAAAGAAGGGACTTTTTGCTATAAGATATAGGCTTAAAATAAAAGATAAGCCAATTTATGTCAGCATGAGGGCTACAATTGTTGAGGAGGAGTCTCAGAAAAAGCTTATTGTAGGGGTGTTAAATATTGATAACCAGGTCAATCGTGAACGTGAATTTGAGGAAACCCTATCGGCTGTGGAGGATGAGGCAAGACAGGATCAGCTGACAGGCGTCAAAAATAAGAGAGCCTATGGCGATATAGAAGACTTGCTTAACAGGAGAATAAAGGATAGCAAAAATCTGAAATTTGCAGTAGTTGTATGTGACCTAAATGACTTAAAGCAGATAAATGATGAGAAGGGACATAATGCCGGAGATGAGTACATAAAAGAAGGCTGCAAGATAATATGTAATGTTTTTGCTCACAGTCCAGTTTATCGAATTGGCGGCGATGAATTTGCTATAATTGCGCAGGATTCAGACTATACTTCCTTGGATTTACATATAGAGGAAATCAATAAAATTAATATAAAAAACAGTAAGAGTGACAAGGTAACAATAGCTGTGGGTGCAGCAGTATATGAGGATGATCACTATGTCTCAGAAGTATTTGAAAGAGCGGATACAGCCATGTACAACCACAAGCGTGAGATGAAAGAAAATAAAAAAATGTAATGCCTTAAATAGGATTGACAAAACTTTAACAATGAGCTATATTAGGACTCATAATAAAAGAATTGGGGACGACCCTATATTAGGAGGATTATTATGAGCGAATTCAACAATTTAAAGCTTGAAGTTGCAGATGAGATTGCAGTTCTTACAATTTCTCGTCCAGCAGCACTTAACGCACTTAACAGCGAGACTCTTGATGAGTTAAACGTTGTTTTAACAGAAATCGAGGCAAGAGATGATGTAAAGGTTCTTATCCTTACAGGCGGTCCAGACAAGAAGGACAACGCATTCAAGTCATTCGTTGCTGGTGCTGATATTTCAGAAATGGTTAACTTTACAGCTGCAGAGGCACGTGCTTTTGGTATGAGAGCATCAGTTCCTTTCTTCAAGCTTATGAACATGAGACAGGTTACTATCTGTGCAGTTAACGGATTCGCACTTGGTGGTGGTTGCGAGATCTCTATGGCATGTGATATCCGCATCGCTTCAGAGAACGCTACATTTGGTCAGCCAGAGTGTGGCCTTGGTATTATCCCAGGCTTCGGCGGTACACAGAGACTTGCTCGTCTTGTAGGTATGGGACGTGCAAAGGAGCTTATCTTCACATGTGATTCTATCGATGCTAACGAAGCATACAGAATCGGCCTTGTAAACAAGGTTGTACCATGCGAGGAGCTTATGGACACAGCAAAGGCTATGGCAAAGAAGATTGCTTCTAAGGGAAGCTATGCTGTATCTATCGCAAAGGCTGCTATCAACAACGGCTATGACATGGATATCAAGAACGCAGTAGAGATGGAAGCAAACCTCTTCGGAATCACATGCTCTACTCACGACAAGGCAGAGGGTATGGGCGCATTCCTTGAGAGACGTGCTGCAAACCTCACAGACTTCTAATTCTTACATAAATAAAGAATTCCAAGAGCCAACTGGTACCACCAGTTGGCTTTTTTGCTAGGGGCGTCAATTCTTTAAAAAGGGGAGATTTATTTATTGTAAAAAAGCCTATAAAAGGGTATCATTATTAAGATTAGGTGAATTTTATATTTACATAAGAAGGAGAAAATATGGACAATCAAAATTATGAAAATGAGCAGAATGATAATGTAACTGATAATGCCCAGCAGCAAAATCAGGGACAGGATTTCTACGGTAATGCTCAGCAGACAAATGCTCAGCAGACAAATGGCCAGCAGACAAATGGCCAGTATAATAATGCTCAGTATGGTTATCAGCAGCAATATAATAACCAGCAGCAGTACAACAATGCGCAATATGGTTATCAACAGCAGCAACAGTATCAGCAGTATCAGCAGTACGGAGGACCTCAGTACACAGGACCACAGTATGGTGGACCTCAGTATGGCCAGCCACAGTATGGTCAGCCACAGTACGGATATCCTCAGAATGATGGTTCAGGTTTAGCTATTGCTTCACTTGTACTTGGTATTGTTTCAATTGTACTTTGCTGCTCTTGCTTCAATATCCTTACTGCTATTGCAGGTATTATTACAGGTGCTATTTATTTAGCAAAATACAAGGAATTTGGAAAGAAGGGAATGGCCTTGGCTGGTGTCATTACTTCAATTGTTTCAATTGTACTTTGTATTGTTATGTGGGCTGCTTTAATTATGGCTGATGAAAGTAGCTTCGATGATCTTTATGACGATTTCTATGAGGAAGAGTTTGAGGATCCATACGATTTATATGATGATTTTCAGTATGATTTAGATAATTTAGATTATCAGATCTATGAGGATAACACATTATAACTTTTAAAGCGTTAATATGGCTTTTGATTTTCTAATGAGATTCAAAAGCCTTTAGATTCTTGCTAATCAAATAAAGAAATTGCCGGCAAGAAGTCATGACTTATTGCTGACCAAACAATGAAATTGTCAGCAATAATCCTGCTTTGCAGGACATGAAAATAGATAAAACTATTTTCATGGTATTTACGATTTCTGTTTTTCTGATGAAAAACAAAAATCTCTACATATATTAAAAGAGAAGGATTAGGTGACGAGAAAGCCTAGTCTCATAGAAAGGAATAATTTTTATATGTACAACAAAGTAGATGCAAGCTTAAATTTTGTCGAGCGCGAAAAGCAGGTGCTCGATTTCTGGAATGAGAATCACATCTTCCAGAAGTCAATGGATTCAAGAAAAGAAGGAGAGACATACACATTCTATGATGGACCTCCAACAGCAAATGGAAAGCCTCACATTGGCCACGTTGAGACACGTGCTATCAAGGATATGATTCCTAGATACCAGACAATGAAGGGCAAGTTTGTTCCTCGTAAGGCTGGTTGGGATACACACGGTCTTCCAGTAGAGTTAGAGGTTGAAAAGCTTTTAGGTCTTAATGGAAAAGAGCAGATCGAAGAATATGGTATGGAGCCTTTCATCAAAAAATGTAAGGAATCTGTTTGGAAATACAAGGGTATGTGGGAGGATTTCTCAGATACTGTAGGTTACTGGGCAGATATGGACAATCCATATATTACTTACGATGACAACTTTATCGAGTCTGAGTGGTGGGCTTTAAAGCAGATTTGGGACAAGAAGCTCCTTTATAAGGGATTCAAGATTGTACCTTACTGCCCACGTTGTGGTACTCCACTTTCAGCTCAGGAGGTTGCACAGGGATATAAGACTGTAAAGGAACGTTCAGCTATTGTACGTTTCAAGATTGTAGGTGAGGATGCATATTTCCTTGCATGGACAACAACACCATGGACACTTCCATCAAACCTTGCACTTTGCGTAAATCCAGATGAGACTTACATTCGTGTAAAGGCAGCAGATGGATATACATACATTCTTGCTGAAGCACTTGCAGAGAAGGTTCTTTCAAAGCTTGCTGAAGAAGGGGAAAAGGCATACGAGGTACTCGAGACTTACAAGGGTACAGACTTAGAGTACAAGGAGTATGAGCCACTTTTTGCTTGCGCCGGAGAGGCCGCTGCAAAGCAGCATAAAAAGGCACACTTTGTTGTATGTGATACATACGTTACTATGTCAGATGGTACTGGTATCGTACATATCGCTCCTGCATTTGGTGAGGACGATGCAAAGGTTGGACGTAAATACGACCTTCCATTCGTTCAGTTCGTTAACGGTAAGGGTGAGCTTACAGAGGAAACACCATATGCTGGACAGTTCGTTAAGGATGCAGATCCAAACGTACTCAAGGATTTAGATGCTGAGGGTAAATTATTCGAGGCTCCTAAGTTCGAGCATGAGTATCCACATTGCTGGAGATGTGATACTCCACTTATCTACTATGCTAGAGAATCATGGTTCATCAAAATGACTGAGGTCAAGGATGACTTGATTAGAAATAACAATACAGTTAACTGGATTCCAGACTCAATCGGTAAGGGACGTTTCGGTGATTGGCTTGAGAACGTTCAGGACTGGGGTATTTCTCGTAACCGTTACTGGGGAACACCACTTAACATCTGGGAGTGTCCAGATTGTGGCAAGCAGATTTCTATCGGTAGCCGCAAGGAGTTAGCTGAGCTTTCAGGAAATGCAGATGCAGAGACTATGGAGCTTCACCGCCCATATATCGACGAGGTTACATGCACATGTCCTGAGTGTGGCGGCACAATGAAGCGTGTACCAGAGGTTATTGACTGCTGGTTCGATTCAGGAGCTATGCCATTTGCACAGCATCATTATCCATTCGAGAACAAGGACAAGTTTGAGCAGCAGTTCCCAGCTAAGTTTATTTCAGAGGCTGTTGACCAGACACGTGGATGGTTCTATTCACTTATGGCTGAGTCTACACTTCTTTTCAACAAGGCACCTTATGAGAACGTTATCGTTCTTGGTCATGTTCAGGATGAGAATGGACAGAAGATGTCAAAGTCAAAGGGAAATGCAGTAGACCCATTTGATGCTCTTGAGAAGATGGGTGCAGATGCAATTAGATGGTACTTCTACACATCTTCAGCACCATGGATTCCAAAGAGATTCGGTGAAAACGCAGTTATGGAAGGCCAGAGAAAGTTCCTTGGAACTCTTTGGAATACATACGCTTTCTATATTTTATATGCAAATATTGATGAGTTTGATCCTACTAAGTACGAGCTTGATTTTGATAAGCTTGCAGTTATGGATAAATGGATTCTTTCTCGTCTAAATTCAAGCATCAAGGCAGTAGATGATAACCTTGGATCATACAAGATTCCAGAGGCAGCTCGTGCCCTTGATGAATTCGTTGACGATATGTCAAACTGGTACGTTCGTCGTTGCCGTGATAGATTCTGGGCTAAGGGAATGGAGCAGGACAAAATCAATGCTTACATGACTCTTTACACATGTTTAAAGGAAATCTCACTTGCAGCAGCACCTATGATTCCATTTATGACAGAGGAGATTTACCAGAACATGGTACGTTCAGTTGATAAGACTGCTCCTGAGTCAATCCACCTTTGTGACTTCCCAGTTGTTAATGAAAAGTTCATTGACAAGAAGCTTGAGGAGGACATGGATGAATTATTAAAGATCGTAGTTCACGGACGTGCATGTAGAAATACAGCCAGCATCAAGAACCGTCAGCCAATTGGTCAGATGTACATCAAGGCTGAGCATGAGCTTGAGGATATGTATGTTTCAATCATCGAGGATGAGCTTAATGTAAAGAAGGCTACATTTACAGATGATGTTTCATCATTCACATCATACAGCTTCAAGCCACAGCTTCGTACAGTTGGACCAAAGTATGGCAAGTTCTTAGGTGGCATCCAGAAGGCTCTTGCAGGTCTTGATGGAAACGCAGCTTATGCAGAATTAAAGGCAAATGGGGTTATTAAATTGCCTGAGGTTGATGCATCTATCGAGCTCGCAGAGGAAGATTTACTTATCTCTATGGCTCAGACAGAGGGCTTCGTAGCAGATGGAGATAACTACGTAACAGTAGTTCTCGATACAAATCTTACAGAAGAGCTCCTCGAAGAGGGATTCGTAAGAGAAATCGTTTCAAAGATTCAGACTATGAGAAAGGAAGCTGACTTTGAGGTTATGGACCGTATCAAGGTTTCATATGAGGGTTCTGAAAAGGCAGCAGCAATCTTTGAAAAGAACAAGGATGTAATCGCAGGTGAAGTTCTTGCTGATGAAATCGTCGTAGGTACATCTGGCGACCATTCTAAGGAATGGAACATAAATGGTGAGAAGGTTACACTTGCCGTAACAAGAAACTAATGGCTCGCTCGTTACGTTGACAATTCTGAGATATTACATTTTGCTATCGCTTTCGCTATATTCAGCAAAATGCAACACTCAGGATTGTCAGCTACGAGCTACTTATTAATTGTGGATATTACTGCAATTGTGAGCTGGTAGCGTTAACCAGCGTATTCGAAGGGGGTTGAGTAAATGAAGAGACAAATGCCAAGTACTAAAGAGATTGAGAGCGAAATTAAGTGGCGTGTCAAAAACATGTTTCGTAAGGAGTTCGAGGAGGCTACTGAAGAGGAAATCTACAGAGCTTGCTCTGAGGTAGTAAATGATGTAGTTATCGACAATTGGTTAACTACTCAAAAGGAGTTTGCAAAGCAGGATCCAAAATGTGTGTACTACATGTCTATGGAGTTTTTGATTGGTAGACTTCTTGGCAATAATATGATAAACATGCGTGGCTATACAGAGGTTATGGATGCACTCGATGACCTTGGCGTAGACATAAATGCAATTGAGGACCAGGAGCCAGATCCAGCCCTTGGAAATGGTGGTTTGGGCCGTTTGGCAGCATGTTTTCTAGATTCTTTAGCAACATTGCGTTATCCAGCATATGGCTGTGGTATTCGATATCACTATGGAATGTTCAAGCAAAAAATCGTAGATGGTTTCCAGGAGGAGGTTCCTGATAACTGGCTACAGACTAGATATCCATTTGAGTTGGAGCGTCCAGAGTACAAATTTGAAGTAAAATTTGGCGGATGGGTTCGTTATGAGGGCCAGCCAGATGGCACTACAAAATATATTCATGAGGGTTACAATTCTGTAATTGCTACACCATACGATATGCCTATTACAGGCTTTGATAATGGTATGGTTAACACTCTTATGATTTGGGATGCTAGACCAAAGGAAGTCTTTAGATTAGATTCTTTTGAGCGTGGAGATTATAACAAGGCCGTAGAGGATATGAACCTTGCTAGAAATCTTACCGAGGTACTTTATCCAAATGACAATCATATTCAGGGTAAGGAGCTTCGTCTAAAGCAGCAGTATTTCTTTGTTTCTGCATCATTACAGCGTGCTTTAGCTAAATATCTACGCTATCACAATGACATTAAAAGGTTACCTGAAAAGGTAGTTTTCCAGATGAATGATACTCACCCAACTCTTACAGTTGCAGAGCTCATGAGATTACTCATGGATGAGCATGGATTAGGCTGGGATGAGGCTTGGGAGGTTACTACCCATTGTGTAGCTTACACAAATCATACAATCATGTCAGAGGCTCTTGAAAAATGGCCACAGGATGTATTTAAAAACCTTCTTCCACGTATCTATATGATAGTAGAGGAGATAAATCGTAGATTCTGTGATGAAATTAGAGCAAAGTTCCCTGGTGACGAGGACAGAGTTGGACGTATGGCAATACTTGCAGATGGCCAGGTAAAGATGGCTCATATGGCAATTGCTGCCAGCTACTCAGTCAATGGTGTTGCAGCTCTTCATACAGAAATTTTGAAGAATGTATCTCTTCATGATTTCTATGAAATGTACCCTGAGAAATTTAATAATAAAACAAATGGTATTACTCAAAGAAGATTCTTAATGCATGGCAATTATAGATTGTCAGATTGGGTTATCTCAAAGATTGGTAGAGGTTGGATTACCGATTTATCTCAGATGGAAAAGCTTATGAGATATGTAGATGACGACAAGTCATTAAAGGAGTTCATGGCTATCAAGCTAGAGAACAAAAAGCGTCTGGCAAAATATATTTGGGAGCACAACGGCATAAATGTCGACCCTGAATCTATTTTTGATGTGCAGGTAAAGAGACTTCATGAGTACAAGAGACAGTTACTTAATATTTTACATGTTATGTATCTGTACAATCAGTTAAAAGAGCATCCTGAAAAGGAGTTTTACCCACATACATTTATCTTTGGAGCAAAGGCTTCAGCAGGATATGAAAATGCAAAGCTCATTATCAAGCTAATCAATAATGTGGCTGCAGTAATCAATAACGATAAGTCTATCGATGGCAAAATCAAGGTAGTATTTATCGAGGATTACAGAGTATCAAATGCTGAGTGGATTTTTGCAGCATCTGATGTATCAGAGCAGATTTCTACAGCTTCAAAGGAGGCTTCTGGTACTGGTAACATGAAGTTTATGCTAAATGGAGCAATCACAATAGGAACAATGGATGGTGCAAACGTAGAGATGTACCAGGAGGTTGGTCCTGAGAATATGTTCATATTTGGTATGAGCTCAGAAGAGGTTATTGCACATGAGCGCAATAATGACTACAACCCAGTAGCCGAAATGGAGAAAAATCATAATATTAAAAAGGTACTAGACCAGCTTGTAAATGGCTACTACAGCATTGACAATCCTGAGTTATTTAGACCTATTTATAATTCTTTGCTTAATACACAATGCACAGCTAGAGCTGATATGTACTTTGTATTAAAGGATTTTGATTCATATTGTGAGGCTCATGACAAGATTCAGGAAGCTTATTTAGACAAAAAACGTTGGGCAAAGATGGCACTTACAAATGTGGCACATGTAGGTAAGTTCTCATCTGATAGAACAATTCAGGAATATGTAGATGACATTTGGCATCTAGATAAGCTTGAGTTGAAATAATTTTTGGAGTTTTAGAATGAATCAAAATAGAAATACTAGAGTGAAATATCTTTTGTGGATTTTCTTTCCTACAATTGCAGCTTTTGTAGTGCAAAATGTTATTTCTTTAATCGAAATGCAGGTAATAGCTTTTTACGAAATGTTTAATTATAAGGGCGGCGGTATTATTGGACTAGATGAAAATATTATCGACAAGCTTTTATCAGAAACATCTATGCTTATTATTTACTTGGCTTATTCGATTATATGCATAGTATTATTTGCGTATTTCTACATTAAAAAATTTAGAGACAGCAAAAAAAGATTCTTTGAAAATGTATCAAGCAATTGGTTATACACAATAGTTGGTGTAGTATTATTTGCACTTAGTGCACAATATGTTTGCACATACATTATGAATGCACTGGCACAGGCATTTCCTAGCTGGCTGGAAGAATATGAGATGATTATGGATTCTTCAGGATTTTCCAATGAAATGTCCATTGGTCTCATTATCTATACAGTAGTGCTAGGGCCAATATGTGAGGAGCTTGCATTTAGAGGTATTACCTTTAAGGCCGCAAGACAGGTAATGTCAGTACCTATGGCAATATTCTCACAGGCATTATTATTTGGTGGCTTCCACATGAATATGCTTCAGTCCTCATATGCATTTTTGTTGGGATTGGCACTTGGCTATATCATGTATTGCTATGACAATATTTTTATAGTGATTGCTATTCATATGATATTTAATGCGTTTTCTCTTGTTGCAGGAGAATTCTTAATGAGCGATTACTACACAATTATTAGCTATTTCTGCTGGTTGTTGGGTTCTTTAATTGTTGCTTACTGTGGTTTACTTTTATTAAAAAATGGTGCTCCTGCAGTTAAGGAAGAGAGCACATCAGCCGATATATAAATAGCACGGATGAAAATTGCAAGGACGAAGGATGTCTTTTGACATCCTTCGTTTTTTAGTTATACGAAAGCTAAATTAAACTTGCAATGCATGGAAAAAGGACTTTCCTTTCTTTTACGAAGTTTGGATTTCAAAGGAGGAAAGCGTATGGTAATTCAAAACTCTGAGGTTTCCATGACCTCAAAAGCTAGCTACGTCAGTGGCTATCGGGTGGATGCTCAAACCACCATAACTCCCGCATTTAAATTAGGCGACATAGTATTTGCCGTAAACGATGAAGGGGCTAAAAATGGAGGAAGCAGCGAGGAAAATGTTAAGGCTGTAGGGAAAGAAAACAGCGACAGCACCATTGACCCATTTGTATCAGCAAACAGGCAAACCAGAATGCAGACCATGAGTTATTTGCTAAGGCTCTTATTAATGAGCAAAATTTTTGGTGAAGAGAATGACTTTTTTAGTTTGCTAGGTGGTGGAATGGAAAATGGCGGTAGCTACATAGAAACCACAACCATGACCTATCAAAGGTGGGAAAGCCAGCAGGTGGATTACAGCTCCTCCGGTATGGTAACCACAGCCGATGGTAGAAATATCAATTTCAATTATTCCTTTGCTATGTCAGAAAGCTTTTCAGAAACCTTTTCTGTGACAGATTCCAGATTAAGGCAGTTTATAGATCCACTAGTGGTAAATCTAGATAGCAAGCCTACAGAAATCAGCAACATGAGCTTCTTCTTTGATTTGGATGGAGACGGAGAAGAGGAGGAGATAAATAATATTGGACCTGGCTCAGGATTTTTGGCACTGGATAGAAACGAGGATGGGGAAATAAATAATGGCATGGAGCTATTTGGTGCAAAGACAGGTAATGGATTTGCAGAGCTGGCAGTATTTGATGAGGATGGAAATGGCTGGATAGATGAGAATGATCCTATCTATGAAAAGCTGCGTATCTGGACCATAAATGAAGATGGTGACAAAGAGCTATATGGGCTAAAGCATTCGGATGTGGGGGCAATATGCCTAGCTCATGTACGCACGGATTTTATGAATCACGGAGATCAGGGTGAGGAGCGAGCAGCAATTCGTAAATCAGGAATATTTCTTAGAGAATCAGATGGTAGTGCAGGCGGTGTACAGCACGTAGATTTTGCAAAGAAAAGACCTATCGAAAAGGACAATAACGTTGATTTTGTCTGACAATTTATTTATAATTGTCTCAACGTATTTGTGGAGAATGTATTATGAAGTACGATGGGGATAATAAAAAAAAGAGGAGCAACAGCGCATTAGCCCTGGCGGCAGTATGTGCTGTTGCTTTTATGCTTTCAGCTACTATTGTTAGTGTAGTTTTGTTTCATAGAAATATGGCTGAGGCATCGGAGCTTTTGGCAGATGCTAAATATCAGGAGTACGATTCCTATTTGGTGTTGATTGCATCTGATGACAAATCTGATTTTTGGCAGCAGGTGTTTCAGGGAGCCAGGGATTATGGCGAGGAACACGGTATCTATGTTGACATGATTTCCGATAATGTAAATATCGTATATACGAAACAAGAGCTATTTGAAATGGCTATAGCTTCAGGCTGTGATGCCATCCTGATGGAGGGGGATGACAGCCCTGAGACAAAGCAGCTTTTGGATAAGGCAAAGGACGAGGGGATATCTGTAATCACCCTGCAGTCAGATGTGGATTCAGCTGATCGAGTAAGCTACATTTCTGTAAACAATTATTCCATAGCCACTCTTTACGCAAAGGAGCTCATAGATGATTTGGCTTATAAAAAGCAGGTTATGGTAATAGCAGGAGCCGACAGGGATTCTGGCGACGTACAATCCTTTGTGACCAATGTGCAGGAGGCACTTATTAATTCACTTAATGGGGAAAGTGTGCCTGAATTTTTGGTAAAGCAGGTGGAAAATAACGAGACCTTTGCCACTGAAGAATATGTGCAGAATCTCTTCAAGGATAATGAGGTTACTCCAGTAATCATTTGCTTGGATGAGGTGAGCACTACATGCGTATATCAGGCCATGGTGGATTACAACATGGTTGGTCAGATAAAGCTTTATGGCTTTTATCAATCGGATACTATTTTGACTGGAATAAAACAAAAGGTTATAGATAGCTCAGTAACAGTGGATGCTATAGGAATGGGACAGGCTGCTGTAGACGCTTTTATAGAATATAGGGATACAGGATATGTGTCTGATTATATAAACGTAAATCCAGGTGTTATTAATTTTGAAAATGTAGATGATTACCTGGTGGAGGTGGATGATGGCGATAACTAGAAAATTATCCATGTCCCTTCGTAAAAAGATGATTATTGCATTTTGCCTGCCTACAATAATGCTTTTTACAGTCAATCTAATGCTGTATATCGGAACAAACAAAATGATGGGTTCATTGAATGCAGTGTATGCCAGCAACAATTCTCTAAACATCCTAAGCGATACTTTAGATAATGTGCAAACAGCCATGACAGGATATTTGGATACAAAGACCTCTGACTCGCTAGAGCAATATTATACCTACGAGCAGGATTACAACAATCTAGTAAACGAGCTGGATGACACAAACGCGGCTAATCGCAATAAGGTCATGGAGCGAAACATAAAGCGAATGTCCCAAAAATATCTTCAGCTGACCAACCAGGCGGTGGAAAGCAAACGTGGTGGCAATGTTGAAAAATATAAGAGCATATTCGAGGAGGCCAGCAGGCTACATGGATATATCTCAAATAATATTTATTCACTGAATAATGAGCAGTTTGTAAATAACTCAAAATCCTTCGGAACAGTTATGAGCGCAATGCAATCCCTGGAGGGAATAAATGTTATTACACTTATTGTCATAGGCTTTGGCAATGTGGTTTTCGTAGTCTTGATTGCATCCACCATTAGTGAGCCTCTTATCAGGCTGTCCCAAACAGCCAATAGGGTTTCAAAGGGCGATTTCAATGTGGAGCTGTTGCCAGAAAATGCTCAGGATGAAATTGGTGTAGTTACTGCTACCTTTAACAAGATGGTTGTATCTATCAGGGAGTATATTAAAAAGCTTACCGAGTCAATGGAGACGGAGCGCAGGCTAAAGGAAAATGAACTGATTATGGAAAACCATGTAAAGGATGCTGAGCTAAAATATTTGCAGTCTCAGATTAATCCACATTTTCTGTTTAATACTTTAAATGCTGGCGCCCAGCTGGCCATGATGGAGGGAGCTGACAGAACCAGCAACTACATGCAAAGGGTGGCGGATTTCTTCCGTTACAATATAAAGAAAAATAAAGATGTTGTGACTCTTAGAGAAGAAATTGAGCTGGTGGATATTTATATATATATTATCAACGTCAGATTTGCAGGAGAGATTTCTTTTACAAAGGATGTGGATGAATCACTGTTAGATGTGAAGATACCTAGCATGATTTTGCAGCCTATTGTGGAAAACAGTATAAACTATGGAGTTCGCAATATAGAGTGGTCAAAGAAGATTAATTTATCCGTATATGCGTTAGAGGATTATATCTGTGTCAGTGTAAAGGATAATGGAATTGGCATGACACAGGAAACTATAGAGCAGGTATTAGAGGGAACATATCAGGGAAATCCTAAGAGGTCAGATTCCAATGGAGTAGGACTGGATAACTGCATAGAAAGATTAAACATCTTTTATGAGAAGGATGATGTTTTAGATATTATTTCAGAGGGCAAAAATAAGGGAACAGAGACTATTCTGTATTTGCCTAGGAAATAAATGTTAGGAGAAATGTAATGTATAAGGTAATGCTAGCAGATGATGAGGGAATCGTTATTGATTCTTTAAAATTTATCATCGAAAAGGAGTATGGCAGTAAGTGTGAGATACGTACTGCTAAAACAGGCCGTCAGGTAATAGAGCTTGCGGAGGAATTTCAGCCTGATATAGCTTTTATGGATATACAAATGCCTGGTATTAACGGCATAGAGGCTATGCATGAAATCAGACGCTCTAATAAGCACATAGTGTTTATTGTAATGACTGCCTATGACAAATTTGATTATGCAAAGGAATCTATTTCACTGGGGGTTTTGGACTATCTAAACAAGCCTGTCAGCAAGGATACGATTATTAATGTATTTTCAAAGGCAATGAATCAAATTGATGGGGAGCGCACCAAAAGAAGCAATGATTTAAGGGTACGAGAAAAGCTGGAAACTGTGGTGCCGATTATTGAAAATGGCCTTATACAGGATTTACTTTTTCGAGAGTACTTTGAGGAGGATATCAACAACTATAAAACTTTGCTTGGTATAGATTCCGATTATGGCTATATGGCATGCATGGTCTTTGGCCGTGAACAGGTGGGCAATTATATGACCAGTGCAGTGGCGGTGTCCATTCAGGCTCAAAAAGCATACAGAGAGATTCATACTATTACAGAGGATTATATAAAGGGAATCATTGGTTCTGTTATGTCAAACAAGATTCCGATTTTGATTCCTTGCGACAGCAGCACACTTTCTTATAATGACAGAAACATTATTGTGGAAAATGCGAGAGCCTTATGTCGAAAGCTTTCTGAGAGATTTGATATGAATTTTAGAGTGGGCTTTGGTTCGGTAAAGCCGTTGGATAGAATGAGCGAGTCCTATGAGGAGGCCAATTCAGTGCTGATAGCCACCACCAGTCATGTGGCCCATGTGGACGATATGCCGGTGGCATGCCAATACGAGGAAAATTATCCTATGGACATGGAAAAAAGATTGTTCAATGAGATTTCCTTGGGTAATGTTTCAGATTCGGTGGCTGTGTCTCAAGCCTTCTTTGAATGGATGGAGCTAAACTATTCTAATGATAACGATAGTATTCGATTAAAATGCCTGGAGTTTGTACTATGGGCGGAGCATTTGGCCTATGAAAAAACAGGTCGTATGTATGAGTTTAAAAGTCGTTCCAACTATTTATCAGAGCTGCTAAATCTAAAGGATTTAGAGGAAGTGAAAATGTGGTTTGTGACAAAGATAAAGGCCGCTGCATTTTCTGTATCAAATAAGCACGAAGCGCAATCCATGAGTGCAGTAAATATGGCCAAGCAATACATAGATGAAAACTATATGAAGGAATTGACCTTAGACGATGTTTCTAGGGTGGTAAACATTAGCTCCTACTATTTTTCAAAGCTTTTCAAGGAAGAAACTGGGGAAAACTTCATTGATTATCTAACTAAATTGAGGATAGAAACAGCTAAGAATTTATTGAAGACCACCACAAAATCCATTAAGGAAATTTCTGCGGATGTAGGTTATTCGGATCCAAATTATTTTTCAAGAAATTTCAAAAAATACACAGGCAAAACGCCTACTGATTTTCAAAGGGGATAGGGAGTTTATTGTATTGGAGGAATAATGGTAAAAAAATACTTAAAGAAAATGGGGATTGTTTTGATGACGGGACTTCTGTTATGCGGATGCAGCAGTCAGACCATCAATAACGAGCAGTCATCTGAGGATGGAGAGAATGACATTGAAATAGGTATGTGCTTTGATTCCTTTGTTATTGAAAGATGGCAAAAGGATAGGGATGTTTTTACAGCAACAGCATCTGAACTGGGCGCCACTGTAAATGTACAAAACGCCAATGGTGATATTGAAAAGCAAATCAATCAGATTGAGTATTTGATAGATAAAAATGTAGATTGCCTTGTAATTATTCCAATCGATGGTGATGCACTGGCTTCCACCATAGAAAAGGCAGAGGAAAAAGGGATTCCTGTAATTTGCTATGATAGACTGATAAATAACGTAAATACGGATTTATATATTTCCTTTGACAATGAAAAGGTAGGTCAAATGATGGGAGAGGCCCTGGTAAATGAAGGGGCTACAAAGGTGGTAATGATCTGCGGCCCATTAACTGATAGCAATGTATCTAGAGTAAATAGTGGATTTATGAAGGTCATGGAAGAAAACAATGTGGAAATATTGGATACATACAATTGTGAGGGCTGGAAGGCAGAGCTGGGGGGATCTTATGTATATGACAATATGCCCACCATTAGCCAAGCAGATGCTATTATGTGCGGAAATGATGATGTGGCCACCTCTGTAATTAGAGCTCTTGCTGTAAGCCAGATGGCAGGAAATATTCCTGTGGTGGGACAGGATGCAGATTTGCCAGCCTGTCAGCACATAGTGGACAAGACCCAATCCATGACTGTATACAAGCCTGTTGGAAAGCTGGCTGAACAGGCAGCTAAGCTTGCTGTAAAGCTGGCAAGTGGCGAGAAAATAGCAGTGGATGAAATGATACAAAATGGTGATTATGAAATTCCCTATGTGGCTGTGGAGCCAGTGCCTGTCACAGCAGATAATATAGACGAGGTAATCATCGAAGGTGGCTTTCATACCAGAGAGGATGTATATTTAAACGTCACTGAGGAATAGCAAATTATTGCAAAGCAGTAATAGGACTAGTACAAAAATGTGCTAGTCCTATTTTTTTGTCCTAAAAAAGTATGACAAAAATGTGAAGAAGGTCGCAACCATTTAAAGACAGCTACATGATAGATTAATTACAGAACGGAGAGCGAGTAAAAAGGGATGCTCGTTTTCGAAATGACGCCTAATGAAAGGGAGGTTTTTACAAAATGAAAAAGAAATTACTAAGTGTGCTTTTGACAGGTGCTCTTGCAGCTTCAATGTTTGTTGGATGCGGTACAAGCACAGAGACAACTGACACACCATCTGATGCTGGCACAGAGACAGAGTCAACAG
Organism: Pseudobutyrivibrio sp.; assembly: GCA_024693775.1. Classification (GTDB taxonomy): domain Bacteria; phylum Bacillota; class Clostridia; order Lachnospirales; family Lachnospiraceae; genus Pseudobutyrivibrio. The sequence continues at coordinate 12,656 of JAILKL010000038.1, read as the reverse complement.
AGGAGGCTGGCTCTACAGCAGCAGGCGGCACAAAGGTTGGTGTAGCAATGCCTACAAAGGATCTTCAGAGATGGAATCAGGATGGAGATAACATGAAGAAGGAACTTGAGGCTGCTGGATACGAAGTAGATCTTCAGTATGCATCAAACGATGTGCAGACACAGGTTTCTCAGATTGAGAACATGATTAACTCAGGATGTAATGTTCTTGTAGTTGCAGCTATCGAGGGCTCATCACTTGGTGAGGCTATGGATATGGCAGCTGAGAAGGATATTCCTGTTATCGCTTATGACCGTCTTATCATGAACTCAGATGCTGTTTCTTACTATGCAACATTTGATAATTATAAGGTAGGTCAGGTTCAGGGCCAGTACATCATTGATAAGCTTGATCTTGAGAATACAACAGATACATTCACAATGGAAATCACAGCTGGTGACCCAGGTGATAACAATGCTGGATTCTTCTACAATGGTGCTTATGACCTTCTTAAGGAATACATCGATAACGGTACATTAGTTGTTAAGTCTGGTCAGATAGAGTTTGCAGAGGTTGCAACACCTGCATGGGCTACAGAGACAGCTCAGAGCCGTATGGAGACAATCCTTTCTTCAAACTATGCAAATGAAGACTTAGACGTTTGCCTATGCTCAAACGATTCTACAGCACTTGGTGTTGAGAACGCTCTTGCATCTAACTACAAGGGTGAATATCCAATCATCACAGGTCAGGATTGTGATATTGAGAACACAAAGAACATGATCAATGGAAAGCAGTCTATGTCAGTATTTAAGGATACACGTACACTTGCTTCACAAGTTGTTAAGATGGTTGGTCAGATCCTCAGCGGTGAGGAAGTAGATGTAAATGATACAGAGACATATGACAATGGTACAGGAGTTATTCCTTCATACCTTTGCGAGCCTGTATTTGCAGATGCTGACAACTATAAAGAGCTTCTTATTGACTCTGGTTACTATACAGAAGATCAATTAAAGTAGTTTGAATCAAAGAGTAGAAATAATTAAAGGGTAATTAGATGGGGCGAGCAATGCTCGCCCTATTTTTAAGAGAAGTGCTTGAAGAGAATAAAAGGGAGGTATAAAAGTGGGAAAGACACTACTTGAAATGAAAAACATCACTAAAGAATTCCCAGGTGTAAAGGCCCTTGATAACGTTAATCTAGTAGTAGAAGAAGGCGAAATTCACGCCCTTGTAGGCGAGAACGGTGCTGGAAAATCTACACTTATGAACGTATTAAGTGGAATATATCCATACGGCTCTTACACAGGAGATATTATTTATGATGGTGAGGTATGTCAGTTCCAAAAGATAAAGGATTCCGAGGAAAAGGGAATTGTTATTATCCACCAGGAATTGGCATTAATTCCATACATGTCTATAGGCGAGAACATGTTCTTGGGCAATGAGCAGGGTTCAAAGGCCGCAATTGATTGGAACAAAACCTTCAATCTGGCAGACAAATATCTAAAGATGGTAGGCCTATCAGAAAGCAGCCGTACACTGATAAAGGATATTGGTGTGGGCAAGCAGCAGATGGTAGAAATAGCAAAGGCACTTGCAAAGAATGCTAGACTATTAATCCTTGATGAGCCAACATCTTCTTTAAACGAATCTGATTCAAAGGCACTATTGGATTTGCTTTTGAAATTTAAGCAGGAGGGAATGACCTCAATCATTATCTCTCATAAGCTAAATGAAGTATCTTACGTAGCAGATAAGATCACTGTTATTCGTGATGGTTCCACAATCGAAACCTTGGATAAAACAAAGGATGATATTTCAGAGGATAGAATCATAAAGGGCATGGTTGGTCGTGAGATGACAGATCGTTTCCCAAAGCGTCATGATGTAAAAATCGGTGATGTAGCTATGGAAGTAAAGAACTGGACTGTATATCATCCACAGTTTACAGAGCGTAAGGTTGTTGATGATGTGTCAATTAATGTACGTAAGGGCGAGGTCGTTGGTATTGCAGGACTTATGGGTGCAGGCCGTACCGAGCTTGCCATGAGTATATTTGGAAAAGCTTATGGCTCTAATATTACTGGACAGTTAATTCTAGACGGCAAAGAGGTTAAGCTTAAGAATATTAAGGATGCTATCAAACATAGAATCGCCTATGTAACAGAGGATAGAAAGGGGAATGGACTAGTTCTTACAAATCCAATAAAAATTAATACAACTCTTTCAAACTTGTCTGAGCTATGTACAAAGAGAGTTATTGATCAGGATAAGGAATATCAGGTCGCTGAGGATTATAGAGATAAGCTAAAAACAAAATGCCCAACAGTTGAGCAAAACGTTGGAAATCTTTCTGGCGGAAACCAGCAGAAGGTGCTTTTGGCAAAATGGATGTTTGCAAATCCAGATGTACTTATATTAGATGAGCCAACAAGAGGTATTGATGTAGGTGCTAAGTATGAAATCTATTGCATTATCAATGATTTGGTTGCAGCGGGAAAATCAGTAATCATGATTTCATCAGAGCTACCAGAGGTTTTGGGAATGTCAGACCGTATATACGTAATGAATGAGGGCAAGATAGTTGGCGAAATGGCTGGCGCAGAAGCTTCACAGGAAAGCATTATGTCTTGCATCCTCAAATCATAGAAGGGAGAGAAAACATGGGCTCAGTTAGTATTAAAGACACATTAAAGAAATACACCATGGTTATCGCCCTGGTGGTTATTATAGGAATTTTCTATATTGGTACAGACGGAACAATTCTTTTGTCTCAGAATATCAATAACCTCCTTTCTCAGAATGCATATGTATTTGTTCTTGCAACAGGTATGCTTCTATGTATTTTGACAGGTGGTAACATCGATTTATCAGTTGGTTCTGTAGTTTGCTTTGTAGGCGGTATCGGTGCCGTAATGATGAGCAAGGGAATCAACGTATGGATTGCAGTAATAGTAATGTTAATTGTTGGTGGATTGGTTGGTGCATGGCAGGCCTTCTGGGTAGCTTATATAAATGTTCCACCATTTATTGCTACATTAGCAGGTATGTATGCATTCCGTGGATTATCAAATGTTGTTTTAAACGGATATGCGGTATCTATTTCAAACAAAACATTTTTAAATGTATTTGGTGGTGGTGCAGAATGCTACATTCCAGATTTCTTCCACGGGGAGAATCTTAATATTACCTGTGTTTTGGCAGGTGTTATTGCTGTAGCGGTGTTCATAGTAGTTTCAATAAAGAACAGAATTTCAGCTACAAAGAAGGGATATGTAACAACAAGTGTAGCAGGATTTTATGCAAAGCTTGTGATTATCTCAGTTGTTATTATGTTCTTGGCATACAAGCTGGCAGGATACAAGGGTATTCCAACATCTCTTTTATGGATTATCCTAATCGTTCTCATTTATCACTATGTAACCACAAAGACAACTATAGGTCGTTATCTATATGCTGTTGGTGGAAATGAGAAGGCTACACAGCTTTCAGGTATTAATACAAAGAAGGTTTACTTCTTCGCATATACGAACATGGGATTCTTGGCAGCCTTTGCAGGTATTCTTACAGTAGCTAGAGCAGCTAGTGCTCAGCCTACTTACGGACAGTTCTACGAGATGGATGCCATTGGTGCATGCTTTATTGGTGGAGCATCTGCATACGGCGGAACAGGATCAGTATTCGGAGCAATCATTGGTGCCCTTTTAATGGGCGTTATCAACCAGGGTATGTTAATCATGGGTGTTGATGCAAACTACCAGAAGGTTGTAAAGGGATTAGTACTTCTAGCAGCGGTTATCTTTGACGTAATGTCTAAGAGAGAAAAGAAATAGGAAGGGAGGAGCGAAAAGTGAAAGACAAGATTTTTAATATAATAAAAGAAAACACAATGCTCATTGTTCTAGTCCTAGTGGTTCTCTTCTTTAACATTACAACTAAGGGTGTAATGTTGCAGCCTAGCCAGTTCAATGCGCTAATAACACAAAACGCATACGTATACGTACTTGCAACAGGTATGTTGATGTGTATGTTAACAGGTGGAAATATCGATTTGTCCTGCGGTTCTTTTGTATGCTTAGTAGGAATCATCGGTGCAAAGGTAATGGTAAATATGGGAGCACCTACAATAGTAGGAATCCTAGTAATGCTTTTAGTAGGTGTGATTTATGGTTGTATTTTGGGATACGTAATTGCGTATATTAATATTCCACCATGGATTGCCACATTGGCAGGTTTCCTTGCTCTTAGAGGATGGGGCGTTGCTCTTTTAAAGGGGTCCTCTAATATCAGCCCACTTCCACCAGAATTTTGTTCATTATTCTCTGGAAAGATGAACGACCTTTTCGGTGGTCCTAGAATCGGTGGAGTGCAGTACAACATGACTAGTATTGTAGTGGCGTTAATTGCTTCTATAATTGTAGTAGTACTCATTTTCAGAGAGCGTTCAGTAAAGCTTAAAAAGGGCTATGATGCTGATAGCATGGTAGCAGTTATCGTAAAGTCGGTATTAATCTGCTTTGTAATTATGCTATTTGGTTACAAGTTCTCTCTAGCAGGTGGAATTCCATATTCTCTTGTTTGGGTGGCAGTAATTGTTATTATCTATAGCTTTATTACATCAAAAACAGATATCGGTCGCTACTTCTATACAATCGGTGGAAATGCAGAGGCTACTAGATTATCAGGTATTGATACAAAGAGAATCATGTTTATTGCATATCTAAACATGGCTATTCTTACTGTTGTATCTACATTCCTTACAATGTCACGTTTCCAGGCTGCAAATTCTACAGCAGGTACAAACTACGAGATGGATGCCATTTCAGCATGCGTAGTAGGTGGTGTCTCTGCTTACGGTGGATCTGGTACAGTATTTGGAATGATTGTTGGTGCTACATTAATAGGTGTTATCAACCTAGGAATGTCACTTATGGGTATCGATGCAAACTGGCAGAAGGTTGTAAAGGGCGTAGTTCTTTTAGGTGCAGTTGTATTTGAAATCCTTAATAATAAGAAAAAGGGTGTTAAGTAATAAAATAAGTTAATAGATTTTATCTTCTTCATTTACTTCTTACATTGACAGGGGCTCACACTTTGGTGTGAGCCTTTGTTTTTATATTTTTTTGGAATATATAATATGGGCAAAAAATGATATAGTATTTAATAGAGATTAGGTTTAGAGGTTTACAATATGATTAAAATATTAAAGGGGTTTTTTGAACGAAAAATGGTAGTAATGCTTGTGGCCATAGTGCTAGTTTTTGTGGTGTTATTTAATTCTGGTATGTTCGGTGGAAAGGATGTTCATACACATATTACATGCGTAGGTGATAGCCTGACCTATGGTAGTGGAGTGCTTAAAAATAGAGATACAGATAGCTACCCAGCTCAGCTCCAGGCAAAGCTTGGTACTTCATATCAGGTGGAGGGATTTGGTCTGAGAAATGCCACAGCATCAGAGAGTGGAGATTTGCCCTATTTACAGTCAAAGGAATACAAGGCATCGTTAAAAAGCAATCCAGATATTGTACTTGTAATGATTGGCACAAACGATTCAAAGACCTACAATTGGAATCCAGAGGACTATAAGGCAGGATTAGAAAAAATAGTCACTTCCTATAAGGAATTAAAATCTCAGCCTACAGTATATCTTTTGAAAAGCCCATATTGCTATGCAACAGATGGAACAGATATAGCCCAGTATGATATTCAGCCTGCAGTTGTAAAGGATGAGGTGCTGCCTATTATTGATGAGGTTGCAGCAGAGCAGGGCATTGAGGTTATAGATTTATATGAGCTCACAGAAGGCGAGGATTCCTTATATACAGATGGTATCCATTTTAATAAAAAGGGATATAGTCTTTTGGCTGATACAATAGAGGATAAAATTAAATAAGAAAATTGTGTTAAACCTGTTGACATATATAGTCGGCAGGTTTATATTTTAATCAAACATATGAACAAGTGCTCATATGTAAAAATGAAAAAATAAAATTACTGGAGGTATCTATTATGAAAAAGACTTATAAGATCGATGTGGATTGCGCTAATTGCGCTAACAAAATGGAGCAGGCAGCTAAGGAGACAGAGGGCGTAGCCGACGCATCTGTAAACTTCATGACTTTAAAGATGGCTGTTGAGTTTGAGGACGGCGCAGATGTAAAGGCCGTTATGGCAAAGGTATTAGAGAATTGCAAAAAGGTAGAGGATGAGTGTGAAATCTTCTTATAAATAGTTTTAGAATGGAAGTGATGGCATGAATAAGAAGCAGAAAAAGGTTTTAATTAGAATTATTATTGCTGCTGTTTTAATGGGGATTTTATTGCTTCTACCATTAGAGGAGGGCAGCTTTTATAGATTTGTTTTATTCTTAATCCCTTATTTGGTAATAGGCTATGATATTTTGAAAAAAGCCTTCAAGGGCATTAAGAACAAGCAAGTGTTTGATGAGAATTTTTTGATGGCGGTTGCCACAATAGGCGCTATGGCCTTGGGCGAATATACAGAGGGTGTAGCGGTTATGCTGTTTTATCAGGTTGGTGAATTATTCCAGTCCTACGCAGTTGGCAAGAGCCGTAGAAACATATCAGAATTGATGGATATCAGGCCTGATTTCGCCACTATTATGGTGGATGGAGCTTTGACAAGGGTGGATCCGGACGAGGTAGAAATCGGCACCCATATTATTGTCAGCCCAGGTGAAAAGATTCCTATTGATGGTGTGGTTGTAGAGGGCGAGGCTACATTAGATACAGCAGCCCTTACAGGAGAGAGTGTTCCAAGAAATGTTGCAGCAGGCCAGGAGGTTGTTTCAGGCTGTGTCAACCTATCAGGAGTTCTCACTATTCGCACTACAAAGGAATTTGGCGAATCTACTGCATCTAAGATTCTTGATATGGTGGAAAATGCTTCTTCGAAGAAATCACGCCCAGAAAACTTTATTTCAAAGTTTGCAAGAGTTTATACACCAGTTGTATGTTATTCGGCAGTGGCACTTGCCGTTTTGCCACCAGTAATTCGTTTAATAATAGGATTTGATCCAGATTGGTCAGTGTGGATTTATAGAGCGCTTACATTCCTTGTAATCAGCTGTCCATGTGCCATTGTTATTAGTATTCCTCTTACATTTTTTGCAGGAATTGGAGGTGCTAGTAGCGCTGGAGTTTTAGTAAAGGGTTCCAACTACCTAGAGGCTCTTTCAAAGGCCAAATATGTAGTAATGGACAAGACAGGTACACTTACAGAGGGTGTATTTGAGGTAACAAAGATCAAGTCAGTGGATGGAAAAGAGGATGCACTTTTGGAGAGTGCATATTTAGCCGAGAGCTATTCAAACCATCCTATTTCAAAATCTTTAAGGCAGGCATATAAGGGCGATGTAGCCTCATTGCCTGAGGTAAAGGATGTAAAAGAAATTTCAGGACAGGGTGTGACAGTTTCAGTCAATAACGAGACCATAGCCTGTGGTAATATAAAGCTCATGAGGGCTTTAGGAATAGAGGCTTCAGAAGTAGAGGAGCCAGGTACTGTTGTCCATGTGGCAAAGGATAATAAATATTTAGGATATATTCTTATATCAGATAGAGTAAAGGCTACTTCAAAGGCAGCTATCAAGGCCATGAAAAAAGCAGGTGTAAAACACACTATTATGCTGACAGGTGATAGCAAAAAGGTAGCAGATATTGTTAGTAATGAGCTTGGATTAGATAGTGTATATTCAGAGCTTCTTCCTGCAGACAAGGTTGACAAGGTAGAGAATTTACTATCTAATAAAGGGGAAAAAGAAACATTAGTATTTGTAGGTGACGGCATAAATGATGCGCCAGTTTTATCTAGAGCAGACATTGGTATAGCCATGGGAGCTTTGGGCTCTGATGCAGCTATAGAGGCAGCAGATATAGTACTTATGGATGATGATCCTCTCAAGATATCAAAGGCTATTAGAATCTCTAGAAAGAGCATGCGTATTGCTTATGAAAATATTTATTTCGCCATTGGAATAAAGGTACTTACATTACTTTTGGGTGCTATTGGTATTGCAAATATGTGGTATGCTATTTTTGCAGACGTTGGGGTAATGGTTATTGCTGTACTCAACGCTATCAGAGCACTTAATGTAAAGAAGCTTTAGAAAGAGTAGGAAACAAATATGGGAATACATGCAGAATGCTGTGATGAGCAGTGTATACATAAAAATCTAGTGGACAAGGTGCTAGCTGAGCAGCCAGACGAGGATGCTTTATACGATTTAGCAGAGCTATTCAAGGTCTTTGGTGATAGCACCAGAGTGAGAATATTGATTGCTTTATTCGAAGCAGAGTTATGTGTATGCGATATTTCAGAAGCATTAGGCATGACACAGTCGGCTGTTTCTCACCAGCTACAGATTCTTAGAACTAGCAAGCTGGTAAAGAGCCGCAGAGAAGGAAAGCAGGTCTATTACAGCCTAGCAGATGATCACGTAGTGACTATTATGGCACAGGGACTTGACCATATTTTAGAGTAATAAATCACCCACTAGAAGCAATTTTCAATGGTTTCTAGTGGGTTTTTTGATACTAATTTTCAATAAGAAAAAAATTGTGAAAAAGGTATTGACAACAAACTTCTATTAGACTATCATAACATCAGTTAGTAAGAGCTAACTAATACAAAACAAGGGAAGCATAATAGAATGAGTGAAGAAGTATTTGAGATGTTATGTGCCATGGACAGGCAAAGAATAGAGCTGCAGATTGTATTACAATGTGCCCCTACCATTGCTGGCTACAAGACGTCAAATCTTCTTATAGTTCCTAGAGAGCAGGAGGACAAGGTTCGATATGTACTTAGACACTCAGGCTTGTTGGGGTATCGCCTGGTGTACGATAGACAAAGAGTTATTTTCCTAGTATTTAATAGGGACATGCTTACAGGCTACCTTGCACAACCAGAGGTCAAGGCATTCCTTACAGGGTATGGTTATCGAGCAGACTCCTTTGGATATTGTCTCAGACATTTCCAGGAAAGATACGATGCATTCGTATCTAATCGAAAGGAATTTCCTCATGAAATGGGAGCTTTCCTAGGATATCCTTTATGCGATGTAATTGGCTTCATAGAGAACTGTGGCGACAAGTTCAAGGCTTCAGGTTACTGGAAAGTATACGACAACGTGGAGGAGACCACATCGCTTTTTGAACTTTTCGAATCCACAAAAGACGAGATGATCCTTAAATTATCAGATGGATACACCGTCAAACAAATCATCGGGGAGTTCAAGAATAAGTCGCGAATGAATGCGGCGGTATAAAGGAGAAAAAAATGAGTAAAGTAAACGTAGTTTTTTGGTCACAGTCAGGTAACACAGAGAGTATGGCAAATGCCGTAGGTGCTGGTGTAACAGCAGCAGGCGGCGAGGCCAACGTAGTATATGTTGGCGATGCTTCAATAGATGAGCTCAAGAATGCAAAAGCATTTGCACTCGGTTGCCCAGCAATGGGAGCAGAGGTTCTTGAGGAAGCAGAGATGGAACCATTCGTTACAGATCTAGAAGGTTTTGTTTCTGGAAAGACAATCGGTCTTTTCGGCTCATACGGCTGGGGAGACGGTGAATGGATGCGCAACTGGGTTGATCGTATGACAGCAGCAGGCGCAACAGTAGTAGGCGGCGAAGGCGTTATCTGCCAGGATGCTCCAGACGGAGCAGCAGAGGCAGCTTGCCAGGATCTTGGTAAGGCACTCGCAGCAGTATAAAATAATTTGGTTAATTTCCTTTCCCTGAGTTTCTAACCGGGTTTCTTAGGGAAGTTATTAGACTCCTTTTACAATCCCCAGGTATGCCAGTGCCTGGGGGCTTTTTTTATTTTCCTAGTTTTGGAATGATAGAATATGAGATTTATATACTGTTCCTTTTTAATGGTTGTTTTGTTGAGGATCTCTGTTGTACCGTCATATATAAACAATTTGAGAAGAATTTTTAAATTATCTTAATGGGCAGAATCGAGTATGTATGGGTGTACTTCTGCGCGTTTTACTATTCAGAAGGATTGTACGTACGAAGCAGACACAAATTTTAGAGAATTTTATACTAGTTACAGTGTGTCTGATTTGTACGAACATTCCTGATAGAATTGTAAAACCGTCAGAAGAACAGCCATAGATAAACATACTCGATTGCACATATAGATAATTAAAATTCTTATCGAGTTTATATATGACGGTACAGCGGAGATTCTCAGCAATTTATAGATTGTGAGAGAACAGTATATAAATCTGATATTCTTTTATATCTAAAATAGCTGGAAAAATAAAAAAAGATCTTACGGTTTGTAGAATTTGTGAATTTTGGGGGAACGGCTTGATATTTTGATTGCGTGCTATTATATTGGATGTTATGAAAAAGAGAATTATAACAATCGGAATTTTATTAGTGGCCTTTATAATCGCTGGTGTAATTATGTTTAATTACGACAGGGAAGGGATTATAGAAGAGGGGCCTTATGCGGGCTACGGAAATATTGAGGAGGCTAATGTTTGGCTGGTTACAGACACGCATTATATTGCGCCTAGCTTGACTGATGGAGGAGAGTATTTCCATCGTATGGTGGACAATGGCGATGGCAAATATATGTATGCTTGCGAGGAGATAAATGATGCCTTTGTAGCAAGGGCTATCAATGAAAAGCCGGATGCTATTATTGTGTCTGGTGATTTGACCTTTAATGGTGCTTATGAGAGTCATGTGGCCTTTGCCGAAAAGCTACAGGAAATAAAGGATGCAGGTATTCAGGTTATTGCTATACAGGGAAATCATGATTTTACAGAAAAGAGAGCTGCAAAATTTGTAGAGGACACCTATGAGCTGGTGGATAGCATAGATGCCACCCAATATTTGGATATTTACGGCGATTTTGGCATTGATGACGCAATTGCCAGAGATGAGACTTCATTGTCTTATGTGGCCGAAATTAAGCCAAATTTGCGCGTTCTGGTGGTGGATGTTAATACCGTAAGGGGAATGCCAGGTATTTTGACTAGCTCTACCTTGGATTTTGCTGAAAAGCAGCTAAAAAAGGCCCAGGACGACAAGGCCTATGTAATTGGTGTGACACATCAGAATTTGCTAGAACACAGTGAACTAACTTCCTATGGAATGATGTTTATAAATAATGATAGGCTTTTAGAATTATATGAGTCCTACAATGTGCTTTTAAACCTTTCTGGTCATATGCACATTCAGCATATAAAGGAGTCCGAAAATGGCTTTGTGGAGATCGCCACAGGGGCTTTAATGACTGCGCCTAATTATTATGGAAAGCTAACCTTTAAGAAGCATGGACTTTCCTATGAAGCGGTACCTGTATTAGACGAGGATTCTGAGACTGCCAAAGCGGCCCACAAGTTTTTATGGAGCAATGCCTACAGACAGGGATCTGCGTTAGTAGAGGGCAATATTGACCAGGATGACCTGGCAACATATTTTGCTGACTTTAATACCAATTATATTGCCGGAAGACCAGATCTAATCAAATGGGATTCTGACCTAGATGCAAAGTGGGAAAAGACAAATACATTTGTCCCAACATACCTAAAGGTAGTGAAGGATGAAATGGATGCAACAGGTGGATCAGACTTTGTTCACTATGATAAAACCTGGTAAAACAAGCATCACAATAAATAGTCTGAAATTCAGATATTTTATATTAAAATCTAACAATTAAATTTTAAAAAAAGCGTTGACAAAGGGCTTGTTCTAATATATACTCCTTATTGTTCGCGAGCGAGATACGCAAGCGACAACAACAGAATAAGCACTATCGGGGTGTGGCTCAGCTTGGCTAGAGCACCTGGTTTGGGACCAGGGGGTCGCAGGTTCGAATCCTGTCACCCCGACTTAGAAAATAAATAAGCAATCTGCGGGTGTGGTTCAATGGTAGAACATCAGCCTTCCAAGCTGAATACGTGGGTTCGATTCCCATCACCCGCTTTTTATTTTCAAAATTAGTAATATGTGTCAGTAGCTCAGCTGGATAGAGCAACGGCCTTCTAAGCCGTGGGTCGGGGGTTCGAATCCCTTCTGGCACATTGATATTTAAAATATCACTATGGTGGGTGTGGCACAGCTGGTTAGCGCGTCGGATTGTGGTTCCGAAGGTCGAGGGTTCGAACCCCTCTACCCACCCTGTTGCGATAGCAACAAATTGAATAAGGGCATTAAGTCCTTTGTTGGGCTATCGCCAAGCGGTAAGGCACCAGATTTTGATTCTGGCATTCGCTGGTTCGAATCCAGCTAGCCCAGTTTCTAGTCTATGCCTTTTTCTTTTAGGCGACGTCAAAACTTAATATGGGGTTGTAGCTCAGTTGGTAGAGCACCTGACTTTTAATCAGGTTGTCGGGAGTTCGAGCCTCCTCAGCCTCAGCAAATGAAAGCCTTCAGACATATGTCTGAAGGCTTTTTCGTGTACATATATAAATCCTGTTTGACGATTCAAAAGTAAGGACATATAATGTTAGGGAGAACTAACTAGAGGGAGGCTTATCAAACCGACTTTCCTTATTTTAGAATTGGAGGAAATAATATGAACCAAACAAATCCTATCCAAGAACCATTTTTGGAGATTTCAGAGCTTAAGAAGAGCTTTGGAACAGGAGAAGCCAGACAGGATGTGCTTCGGGGGATGAATTTTACT
>JAILKL010000080.1 GCA_024693775.1 Pseudobutyrivibrio sp. | reverse complement strand
CTTTCGAAAATTATTAACCTTAATTGCTTGCAACTGATTCGAGAGAATCCTATTATACTTTTTGTGGTTAGCACTCGATTGAGCGGAGTGCTAATAAATGATTTTGATACTTAATTTAGGAGGTAATATAAAATGAAATTAGTTCCATTAACAGATCGCGTTGTATTAAAGCAGTGCGAAGCAGAAGAAACTACAAAGTCTGGTATTATTCTTGCATCTGCAGCACAGGAGAAACCACAGGAAGCTATGGTTATAGCTGTTGGCCCTGGCGGAATTGTTGACGGTAAGGAAATCACAATGCAGGTTAAGGAAGGCCAGAAGGTTATATATTCAAAGTACGCTGGTACAGAAGTTAAGCTTGAAGGCGAGGAGTACATTATCGTTCGTCAGAATGATATTCTTGCAGTTGTAGAATAATATTTAGGAAAAGAGGTAGATTATTATGGCAAAAGAAATTAAGTATGGCGCTGAAGCAAGACAGGCTCTTGAGGCAGGCGTAGATAAATTAGCAAATACAGTTAGAGTTACTATTGGACCTAAGGGACGTAACGTTGTTCTTGCAAAGTCTTACGGTGCTCCACTTATCACTAACGATGGTGTTACAATCGCTAAGGATGTTGAGCTTGAGGATGCATTCGAAAACATGGGTGCTCAGCTTGTAAAGGAAGTTGCTACAAAGACAAATGATGTAGCAGGTGATGGTACTACAACAGCTACAGTTTTAGCACAGGCTATGGTAAAGGAAGGTATGAAGAACCTTGCTGCTGGTGCAAACCCAATCGTTCTTAGAAAGGGTATGAAGAAGGCAACAGATTGTGCTGTTGAAGCAATTTCTGCAATGTCAAAGGCAGTAGATGGCAAGGAGCAGATTGCTCGTGTAGCTGCTATTTCTGCTGGTGATGATGCAGTAGGTCAGATGGTTGCTGATGCAATGGAAAAGGTTTCAAACGATGGTGTTATCACAATCGAAGAGTCAAAGACAATGCAGACAGAGCTTGACCTTGTAGAAGGTATGCAGTTTGACAGAGGTTATATTTCAGCTTACATGTGCACAGATATGGACAAGATGGAAGCAAATCTCGATGATCCATACATCCTTATCACAGATAAGAAGATCACAAACATTCAGGAAATCCTTCCACTTCTTGAGCAGATTGTACAGTCAGGTGCAAGACTTCTCATCATTGCAGAGGATATCGAGGGTGAGGCTCTTACAACACTTATCCTTAACAAGCTCCGTGGAACATTCAACGTAGTAGCTGTAAAGGCACCAGGTTATGGTGATAGACGTAAGGAAATGCTTCAGGATATCGCAATTCTTACAGGTGGACAGGTTATCTCTGAAGAGGTTGGCCTTGAGCTCAAGGACGCTACAATGGAGCAGCTTGGTCGTGCAAAATCTGTTAAGGTTAATAAAGAGAACACTGTTATCGTTGACGGTATGGGTGACAAGGATGCAATCGCAGCTAGAGTTTCACAGATCCGTGGACAGATTGATGAGACAACATCAGAATTTGATAAAGAAAAGCTTCAGGAAAGACTTGCTAAGCTTGCAGGTGGTGTTGCAGTTATCCGCGTAGGTGCTGCTACAGAAACAGAAATGAAGGAAGCAAAGCTTCGTATGGAGGATGCTTTAAACGCAACACGTGCAGCTGTAGAAGAAGGTATCATCTCAGGTGGTGGTTCTGCTTACATCCACGTTCAGAAGAAGGTTGCAGAGCTTGCTGAAACACTTAAGGGTGATGAGAAGACAGGTGCAAACGTAATCGTTAAGGCACTTGAGGCACCACTTTTCTATATCGCAGCAAACGCTGGTCTTGAGGGATCAGTTATTATCAATAAGGTTCGTGAGTCTGAGGACGCTATCGGATTTGATGCATATAACGAAGAATATGTAAACATGGTTAAGTCTGGTATCCTTGATCCAGTTAAGGTTACAAGATCAGCTCTTCAGAACGCTGCATCTGTAGCTTCTACACTCCTTACAACAGAGTCAGTAGTTGCAGACATTAAAGACCCAGCAGCTGACGCTGCCGCTGCAGCCGCAGCAGGAGCCGCAGGAATGGGTGGAATGTACTAAAATACATTAGATAATTAATTAACAGGTATCTGTCAGATTAATCTGACGGGTACCTATTTTTTTGTTTTTAGCGGGTAAATCAGTACTAGTATTTTTTATAAAATATTTTAACCTTTTAGGTTTCAATTAAACCATTATTATGTTAGAATTAACCTCGGTTGTTTAAATAAATAAGAGGTGAAATATGAACAAAGTAGCAATTCTTACAGACAGTAATAGTGGCATTACTCAGGAAGAGTCTAAGCAGTTAGGAATCTTCGTTGAGCCAATGCCTTTTTATATTGATGGAGAACTTTATTACGAAGATATCGATTTATCTCAGGAACAGTTCTATGAAAAACTTACAAAAGGCGGAGAGATTACCACTTCAATGCCTATCACAGGAAATCTCATGGATACATGGGAAAAGCTTTTAAAGGATTACGACGAGATAGTATATATTCCAATGTCTTCTGGATTGTCATCATCTTGTGCAACAGCAAAGATGCTTTCAGAGGATTACGATGGAAGGGTAGTTGTAGTAGACAATCAGCGTATTTCAGTTACACAAAAGCTTTCAGCTATGGAAGCAAAGGTGCTGGCAGATGCTGGAAAGAGTGCACAGGAAATTTGTGATGCTCTTATGGAGATTAAAAACTTATCTACAATCTACATCACAGTTGACACATTAGAGTACCTAAAGAAAGGTGGCAGATTAACACCAGCGGTAGCTGCCATTGGCTCACTTCTAAAAATAAAGCCAGTCCTTTCAATTTACGGTGAAAAATTAGATAAGTACGCTATGGCGCGTACAACAAAAGCTGCAAAGCAGACAATGATTGATGCACTTAAAAAGGACCTAAAGGAAGTTATTAAGACTGACAACCTTGATGATGTCATCATATCAATTGCACACACAAATAATTACGAAGCAGCAGAAAAATTTAAAGAAGAACTATTGCAAGAATTCCCAGGAAAGGAAATATGGATTGATCCTTTATCACTTTCAGTTTCTTGTCATATCGGGCCAGGTGCATTAGCATGTACTGTTACTAAGAAATTGACGGATACTATCTAAATTTAATCTAGTATCTTGATATAAATTTTATCATGTATTTTTAGGAGGATTGTTATGGTAAAAGCTGTTGTAGGAGCCAATTGGGGCGATGAAGGCAAAGGAAAGATTACAGACATGATGGCTGCTGATGCAGACATAATCGTTCGCTTCCAAGGAGGTGCAAATGCAGGACATACTATAGTTAACAACTACGGCAAGTTTGCACTTCACACATTACCTTCAGGCGTATTCTATAATCATACTACTAGTGTTATCGGTAATGGAGTAGCTCTTAATATTCCTATTCTCATGAAGGAGATTAACTCGATTGTAGAGAAAGGAGTACCAGCTCCACACATTCTTGTGTCGGATAGATGCCAGATTGTAATGCCATATCATATTCTCTTTGATCAATATGAAGAAGAGCGTCTTGGCAAGGCTTCATTTGGTTCAACAAAGAGTGGTATTGCACCATTTTATTCTGATAAATATGCAAAGATTGGTTATCAGGTTCAGGAGCTTTTCGATGATGAGCTCTTAAAGGAAAAGGTAGCACGTACTTGTGAGCAGAAAAACGTTCTTTTAGAGCATTTATATCACAAGCCACTTATTAATCCTGATGAGCTTTTTGCTACATTACATGAGTATAGAGATATGATTGCTCCATACGTATGTGACACATCAGCTTACCTTTGGAATGCTCTTAAGGAAGGCAAGACAATCCTCTTAGAGGGTCAGCTTGGTACATTAAAGGATCCAGACCATGGTATTTATCCTATGGTTACATCTTCATCAACACTTGCTCCTTACGGATGCATCGGTGCTGGTCTTCCTGCTCAAGAGTTAAAGCAGGTTGTTACAGTATGCAAGGCATATTCTTCAGCAGTTGGTGCTGGCGCTTTCGTTTCAGAAATCTTTGGTGATGAGGCAGATGAGCTTCGTCGTCGTGGTGGAGACGGTGGTGAATTTGGTGCCACAACAGGTCGTCCACGTAGAATGGGATGGTTTGACTGTGTAGCTTCAAAATACGGCTGCAGAATGCAGGGTACAACAGATGTTGCATTTACAGTTGTTGATGTTCTTGGATATCTTGATGAGATTCCTGTTTGTGTAGGATACGAAATCGACGGAGAGGTTACTACAGACTTCCCTGTTACTAGCAAGCTTGAAAAGGCAAAGCCAGTATTCAAAACACTTCCTGGTTGGAAATGCGATATCAGAGGCATCAAAAAATACGAAGATCTTCCAGAAAACTGCCGTAACTACATTGAATTCATTGAAAAGGAAATTGGATTCCCAATTACAATGGTTTCAAATGGTCCAGGCAGAGATGATATTATTTATAGATAATACAAAATATGCTCTACAGATTATTCTGTAGAGCTTTTTTTATTGTATTTATTGTGAACTATATTTTTAAAAGGCTTCAAGATTGCTAAAATTGTATTAAGTATGGGAGGGCAATCATGAAAGCATTTTTAGAAAAATGGCATAAATCAATAATACTAATTTTAATAGTCATTGTTTTAATGATTTTTCTTATTGTTACATTACTAAATATTAATGGGTCAGACACAAAAGAAAAAACTGATACAGATAATCCTACAGAAGAAAAGGTTGAAAAGACCCATGCGGATTTATTAGATGAATACAGCACCTTTGATGATGATGGTGAAGAAATTTTTTTAATTCCAAAGGATGAAATCACCAGCTTTAGCATGACGGATTCGCATGGTATTCTTTTAAACTTTGAGCTTAGAGATGGTCAGTGGGTCTACGTGGACGACGAGACCTTAGATATTGACGAAAATAGAATAGAAGCCATTTTGAATTATTTATGCGATATCAAATGTATAGATACTATAAAAACAGATGATGCCAGCGAATATGAATTGTCTCAGGATTCAAAGCTTTATACCCTAAACGATAACGCTGGCAATACAATCATGATTTCTATAGGAAAAATTGACCAAGAAACTGGGAAGGTATATCTGGCATTTAATTACGATTTTTCCACCATATTTGTTAACAGTGGCAAATTAGGCAAGGTTACTGAATATGCAGTAGAAGAACTCCTAGCACTTTAATTTTCAATTGTTTACATATTCTTTCGGCTATGATATTATATTTGTGTTGTTTTTACCGTAACTCAGGTTTTGGACACTCCGGCCTTTTCCTTAGTTATGGCATATTTATTATTTAATGGAGGTAGTAAAATGATTACAAAAGAGAAGAAGCAGGCAATTATCAATGAGTATGCTAGAACAGCTGGTGACACAGGTTCTCCAGAGGTTCAGATTGCAGTCCTTTCAGCTCGTATCACAGAGCTTACAGAGCACCTTAAGGCAAACCCAGGTGATCATCATTCACGTAGAGGTATGATGAAGATGGTTGGTAAGAGAAGAAACCTTCTTGGATACCTTAAGAATACTGACATTGAGAGATATCGTTCAATCATTGAGCGTCTTGGTTTAAGAAAGTAATCTATACGAGCGGAGTTCCACATACTCCGCTCATTTTCTTATAGATTTTTATTTTTCATTAGAAAATAGAAATCGTATTTTTAGTCTTCAAAGCAATAAATTTCCGAAGCCACTGAATTTGGAACGGCTCACGCTTCATTTTCAGTAGTTTCGGGTTATTGCTTTAATATAAATCACAAAAGGAGAAAACCATGAAGACTTTTACAATGGAATTAGCTGGTAGAACACTTCGTGTTGATATCGGCAGAGTTGCTGCACAGGCAAACGGCGCAGCATTTATTCAGTATGGTGAGACTACAGTACTTTCTACTGCAACTGCATCAGACAAGCCTAGAGATGGTATTGATTTCTTCCCTCTTTCAGTTGAATTTGAGGAAAAAACATATTCTGTAGGTAAAATCCCAGGTGGATTCAATAAAAGAGAAGGTAAGGCATCTGAGAACGCTGTCCTTACATCACGTGTTATCGATAGACCAATGCGTCCACTTTTCCCAAAGGATTATCGTAACGACGTTACTCTTAACAATATGGTTATGGCTGTAGATCCAGAGTGTAGACCAGAAATCGTTGCTATGCTTGGTGCAGCAATTGCTACATCAATTTCAGATATTCCTTTCGATGGCCCATGTGCTATGACACAGATGGGTATGGTTGATGGTGAGTTTATCGTAAACCCATCACAGGAGCAGTGGGACAAGGGAGACCTTAAGCTTACTGTTGCATCTACAAGAGAAAAGGTTATCATGATCGAGGCTGGCGCCAACATCATCCCAGAGGACAAGATGATTGATGCCATCTATAAGTGTCATGAGGTAAACCAGACTATCATCGCATTCATCGATGAGATGGTAAAAGAGTGTGGCAAGCCAAAGCATGAGTACACATCATGCGCTATCCCTGAGGAGCTCTTTGCAAAGATGAAAGAGATTGTTCCTCCAGAGGAGATGGAGGGTGCTGTATTCACAGACGAAAAGCAGGTACGTGAGGAGAACATCCGCAACATCACTGAGCGTCTTGAGGAAGCATTCGCAGACAACGAAGAGTGGCTTGCAGTACTTGGTGAGGCTATTTACCAGTACGAAAAGAAGACTGTACGTAAGATGATCTTAAAGGATCACAAGCGTCCAGATGGTCGTGAGCTCAATCAGATTAGACCTCTTGCAGCTGAGGTTGACATTATTCCTCGTGTACATGGTTCATCTATGTTCACACGTGGACAAACTCAGATTTGTGATGTAGTTACACTTGCACCACTTTCTGAGGCACAGAAAATTGACGGATTAGATGCATTTATCACTGAAAAGAGATACATGCACCACTATAACTTCCCTGCATATTCAGTAGGTGAGACAAAGCCATCACGTGGTCCAGGACGTAGAGAGATTGGACATGGTGCACTTGCAGAGAGAGCACTTCTTCCAGTTCTTCCTTCTACAGAGGAATTCCCATACGCTATCCGTGCTGTATCTGAGACATTCGAGTCAAACGGTTCTACATCAATGGCTTCAACATGTGCATCATGTATGTCACTTATGGCAGCTGGTGTTCCACTTAAGGCTATGGTAGCAGGTATTTCTTGTGGTCTTGTTACTGGCGATACACATGACGATTTTGTGCTTTTAACAGATATCCAGGGTCTTGAGGACTTCTTCGGAGACATGGACTTCAAGGTTACAGGTACAAAGGAAGGTATCACAGCTATCCAGATGGATATCAAGATTCACGGTCTTACACGTCCTATCGTTGAGGGCGCTATCGCAAGATGTCGAGAGGCTAGATTCTTTATCATGGACAACTGCATGAGCAAAGCAATTGCAGAGCCACGTAAGGAAGTTGGTCAGTACGCACCAAAGATCATCCAGCTCAAGATTGATCCTGAGAAGATTGGTGATGTTGTTGGACAGCGTGGTAAGACAATCAACGAAATCATTGCAAGATGTGATGTAAAGATTGATATCACAGATGAGGGTAATGTTTCTATCTGCGGTACAGATGCAGCCAAGATGGAAGAGGCTAAGAGAATGGTCGAGATTATTACAACTGATTTCGAGCAGGGCCAGATTTTCACAGGCAAGGTTGTAAGCATCAAGGAATTTGGTGCATTTGTTGAGTTCGCTCCAGGCAAGGAAGGAATGGTTCATATTTCAAAGATTGCTAAGGAAAGAATCGACAGAGTTGAAGACGTTCTTACATTAGGAGATACTGTTAAGGTTGTTTGTCTTGGAAAAGACAAGATGGGCCGTATCAGCTTCTCTATCAAGGATGTTGACAATCAGTAATTATTGATTTGATAAGATTTACGCCTGGCTTAATTGTCAGGCGTTTTTTTAAGGTAAAATTATGTTATTAAATGTTTCACATATAAATAAATCATATGGCGAAGAATCTATTATACGTGACGCCACTTTCACAGTTGATGAAGGTTCAAAGGTTGCCATTGTTGGAAATAATGGAACAGGTAAATCTACCTTATTAAAAATGATAGTAGGAGAAATACCTGCAGACGACGGCGAGGTCACTCTTAAAAAGGACGCCACCTATGGATATTTAGCCCAGTATCAAGAAGACTCCTTTGGAAACAACATTTTAGATACAGTTTTATCAGCTAGAGAAGACCTTCTTTTAATGGAAAAACGTTTATCTGAAATGGAAGCCGAAATGAGTAATGTCAGCACAGAGGACATGACAAAGTTTATGGAAGATTATCATAAGCTTCAGCATCAGTTCGACTTATCAGGTGGCTATACATTCAGATCCGAAGCCATCGGCATTTTAAAGGGTCTAGGATTTGAAGGCGATGATTTACAAAAAAGCATGACCGAACTTTCCGGAGGCCAAAAAACCAGAGTTTCACTTGGTCGATTGCTGGCATCTGCGCCTGATTTACTTTTACTTGATGAGCCAATAAACCATTTAGATTTATCATCTATTATGTGGTTAGAGGGTTATCTATCATCATACAAGGGTGCGGTAATTATCGTAGCCCACGATAGATATTTCCTCGATAAAATTGCAGATCATGTTGTAGATTTATCCTACGGCAAGACCACAGTATATACTGGAAACTATTCTGCATTTGTTGCTCAAAAGGAAATCAATCAGCTTTCTTATGAAAGAGCATATGAAAAACAGCAAAAGGAAATCGAGCACCAAAAGGAAGTTATTGAAAAGCTCCAATCCTTCAATAGAGAGAAATCCATAAAGCGTGCAGAAAGCCGTAAAAAAACATTAGATAAAATGGAAATCATGGATGTACCTGACAAGGATGCTCCAAAAATGCGTATCACTTTAGAGATTGATAAAGAAAGTGGTAAGGATGTTTTAGATTTCGAGAATGTAACAAAATCATATGACGACAAGGTTATTTTCTCAAATTTATCCTTTGACGTGCATAGAGGTGATAGAATTGCCATCTTAGGTGACAACGGTACAGGAAAGACTACTATATTAAAATGTATAAATGGCCTTACTGATTTTGAGTCAGGTGAAATAAAATTCGGTGCAAATGTTACTGTAGGATATTACGATCAGGAACAGCAGGGACTTACTGAATCAAACACTATTTTTTCTGAGCTTCATGATGCATATCCATTTCTAACCGAAACAAAGGTTAGAAACACACTTGCAGCTTTTATGTTTACAGAAGATGATGTTTTCAAACGTATTAAAGATCTATCCGGTGGTGAAAGAGGACGTGTTTCTCTTGCAAAGCTAATGCTTTCAAAGTCAAATCTTTTGATTCTTGATGAGCCTACCAACCACTTGGATATGGATTCCAAGCAAATGCTTGAAGAGGCACTTAACGAATACGATGGAACCCTTCTATACGTTAGCCACGATAGATATTTTGTAAACAAAACTGCCAACACTATTTTAGAATTAGCAAATGGCACCCTAACCAAGTATTTGGGAAACTACGACGACTATATCGCTAAAAAAGAGCAGCTATTTGGTTCTACTGATAACTCAAATGTTGCTGGTACTACTTCAGAAAATATCACAGCTGCAAAGCTAGATTTCAAAGAGCAAAAGAAAATAGAAGCCGAGAAGCGAAAGCTAGCTAATAAGATTTCTAAAATAGAAGAAGAAATCGAAGAGCTTGAGACTAAAAAGGCCAAAATTGATGAAGAATTCATTAAACCGGAAAACATGACTAACTCTGCAAAGTTGAATGAATTAACTTCAAAGCAGAATGAAATCAACGAAAGATTAGAGGATTTATATCAAGAATGGGAATTGTTAAATTCTTGACATACTAAATGCTAAATTCTATAATTAAATTGGAATTTAAACTATAGACATCAGGAGGGGATTTGACTTGGAAAAGCAAATTTCGCAGGCAGTTATTCGTAGATTGCCTAGATATTATAGATATTTAGGAGAACTATTAGACGATGGAGTAGAGCGCATTTCTTCCAACGATCTTAGTAAGCGTATGCATGTCACTGCATCCCAGATTCGCCAGGATCTTAACAATTTTGGTGGCTTTGGTCAGCAGGGTTACGGCTATAACGTTGCCTATCTTCACGAAGAAATCGGCAATATTCTTGGGGTAAATGATACTCATAATGTAATTGTTATCGGGGCAGGTAATTTAGGCCAGGCTATTGCCGGCTATGTAAAATTTGAGCGTGTAGGATTCAAAATCATCGGTTTATTCGATGT
Source organism: Pseudobutyrivibrio sp. (assembly GCA_024693775.1). Lineage (GTDB taxonomy): Bacteria > Bacillota > Clostridia > Lachnospirales > Lachnospiraceae > Pseudobutyrivibrio. The sequence continues at coordinate 26,750 of JAILKL010000080.1, read as the reverse complement.
AAATCCTGAATTAAAGGGAAAAATGATACGAGATCTTCCTGTTCAAATGCTTGATGAGTTACCTGATTTTATAAAAAATAATAATGTAGAAATAGCAGCCTTAACACTTCCAAAGTCAAGCGCCAAGGCTACTGCTTTACAGCTTGTTTCCATGGGAATTCATGCTATTTGGAATTTTGCTCACGTAGACTTGGACGATATTCCAGATGTTGTCATTGAAAACGTACATCTTTCAGATAGCTTAATGCAATTATCTTATAATATTACTCAGCACAAAGATAAATAGGTGATTAATATATGGGTGAGCGCAATTTTACTAACTCTCTAGCAAATATAAAGGTTCCAATGCTAATACTAGATCAAAAATGGCACAGACTATTTGCACTTGGCGGAAAGCCTGAGGACGTAAAAGATTTAGAGGCAAAAGAAAATTCTTTATTAAAAAGAGAAGCTGAATTAAAACAAGAATTAAAGGACTTGAAAAAAGTCAAAGAAACTCTTATGGCATCAGTCATGTCAAATATGGAGGGTACTTCTGATTTAGTATCCAAAAAGCTTGATGATGACAAGAGACTACTTGAAGAATGTAAAGAGCGCATAGAAAAAAACGAAGATGAGCTTCTAGAAATCCCCAAAGAAACAGACGAGGTTAACAGAGAACTTATGTTAGCCACTATGAATTTCTGTTACGATAAGCTGCGCACCAATTCCAAAGAAGCCAACGAAATCACCGAGTGGATCAAGGATATACGTGTTCAGCTCAAGAAAAACGTTATCAGAAAGCATAATCGTGAAATAAATAATAAAGAAATATATTCATATATGCATGATGTATTTGGTATGGAGGTACTAAATATATTTGATATGCAAAATGAAGATTTTTCTATTGGCATAGCAGATGATAAACCATCCGCAGCTGATGACAGCGCAGATTCAAAGGATACAAAGGATTTATCTAATGTGTCTCTTGAGGATGTAGATTTAGATGCTATTGCAAAAGAAGATATTACTGATAATGAAGCTTCTAAAGAGGAAGCTTCCGATAATTAGTGATTAATATGTGATTTTTTTAAGACTAAGCTCATAAGGCTTAGTCTTTTTAACCTATATATGGTAGAATTATATGGAAACAAATTCAAATAGTTGTGTTTAAACAGGAGGAACATAATGGACGACGGGTCGAGCCCCTATATTTTATTAATTGTTTTAGCTGTAATTGCTATTGCAGAACTTATAGCTCTAATAATTTTATACAAGAAAACAAAACAGGAAAACGTAACAGAGGATGATATTATTTCCCTAGTAAACGAAGGTCATGAGGATGGAAATATTCTTACCTCAGAGGCTGTTATGATTCAAAACATCTTTGAATTTTCGGACACAGACGTAAAGGATATCATGACTCATAGGAAAAATATTGTGGCAATCGATGGGGATTCTAGCCTGAGAGATGCCATAAGTTTTATTAATGAGAATCATTTTAGTCGTTATCCTGTGTATGTAAATGATTTAGATAATGTAATTGGAATATTGCATATAAAGGATTTACTTACATATCTTGATAGGGATTTGGATACAATGAAAGTCGCCGACCTAAAGGACGACCTTTCTTTTGCTGAGTTCGTACCAGAAACTCATGGCATAAATACTTTATTTGCCAAAATGCAATCCAAGAAAAGACATATGGTGATTGTTGTAGATGAATATGGTCAGGTATCAGGCTTGCTTTCTATGGAAGACATTCTAGAAGAGATTGTTGGAAATATCGAAGATGAGCATGATGAGGCAGAAGCATCTATAGAAATAAAAGCTGAGGACACCTTTATTATGGATGGTTCTACCACTCTAGAAGATGCCGAGGATATTCTTGGAGAGCGTCTTTCAGAGGACTATGAAACTGTAAATGGATATTTAATTGGCCTGCTTGGCAAAATTCCAGATGATGGTTCTCAATTCACGCTAGAGGATGACAAGTACTTCTTCGACGTAAAGAACGTAACATCAAAGGTTATAGATCAGGTAGTTGTACGAAGAAAACATCTATATAATGATGTTTCTTAGCACCTAGTAGACATTGAATTAAACACTTTGATTTGTTATAATTTTTTGAGATTTAATTTAGAAAAGAGGATATATAAATGTCAGGACATTCAAAATTTGCTAACATAAAGCACAAAAAAGAGAAGAATGATGCTGCAAAGGGAAAGATTTTTACAATAATTGGTCGTGAGATCGCCGTAGCTGTTAAGGAGGGTGGTCCAGACCCTAACAATAACTCAAAGCTTCGTGATGTTATCGCAAAGGCTAAGTCAAACAACGTGCCAAACGCTACAATCGAAAATGGTATCAAGAAGGCAGCTGGTAGTGCTGATTCTGTTAATTACGAGTCAGTTTCATACGAAGGCTATGGCCCTAATGGAACAGCTATCATTGTTGATTGTTTAACAGATAATAGAAACCGTACAGCAGCCAATGTTCGTTCAGCTTTCACAAAGGGTGGCGGAAGCATCGGAACACCAGGCTGTGTATCATTCATGTTTGATCACAAGGGACAGATCATCATTTCAAAGGAAGATTGCTCTATGGAAGCAGATGATCTTATGATGATTGCTTTAGATGCAGGCGCTGAGGATTTCTCAGAAGAAGATGACTGCTTCGAAGTATATACAACACCAGAGGATTTCTCAGCAGTAAGAGAAGCTCTTGAGGCTGAAAATATTCCTATGGCAGATGCTGAGGTTACTATGATTCCTCAGACATATGTTGAGCTTACAGATGAGCAGGATTTATACAAGATCAACAAGATTCTTGACCTTCTTGATGAGGATGATGACGTTCAGAACGTATATCACAACTGGTCAGAGGAATAAAATTTAATAAGACATAAGAGAGTATACTAAAATTATTGAGGGGTTGATGATTTATGAATAAAATACTATTTGCAGCAAGTGAATGTGTACCATTTGTAAAAACTGGAGGCTTGGCCGACGTTTGTGGTGCTTTACCTAAAGAATTTTCCAAGGAATATTTCGATGTAAGAGTGGTGTTACCTTACTACACATTCATTAACGAGGATTACAAAAAAGACTTCGAGTATTTAACTAGTTTCCAAATGGATATGGGTCCTTTAGTTGGAAATAAGTATGTAGGCGTATTTAGATACGTTTTAGATGGTGTTACTTTTTACTTTATAGACAATCATGATTACTTTGATTGTTTCTATCCTTACTCAGAGGATAGATGGGATTTAGAGAAATTCATTTTCTTTGATAAGGCTGTTTTATCTATGTTACCACTTATAGATTTTCAGCCTAATCTAATCCACTGTCACGATTGGCAGGCTGGATTTATTCCCGTTTATTTAAAGACAATATTCCAAGGAGACCAATTCTTCTGGGGTATGAAGTCAGTTATAACTATTCACAATCTAAAATTCCAGGGCATGTGGGATACCAAGACAGTAGCAGGTATCTCAGGATTGCCTGTTGATTTATTTACACCAGATAAATTGGAATACAAAAAATGCGGTAATATGCTAAAGGGTGGGTTAGTATACGCAGATTATATTACTACCGTTTCAGCAAAATACTGTGATGAAATACAAATGCCATATTATGGTGAGGGATTGGACGGACTTCTTCGTGCTCGTCACTATGATATGCAAGGTATTATTAACGGAATTGACAACGAAGTATATAATCCAGCTACTGATTCAAAGATTTATAAAAATTTCGATATAAACAATTTCCGTAAAAACAAAAAAATTAATAAAACCAAGCTCCAGGAGGAGCTAGGATTAGAAGTAGATAGCAAGAAATATATGATAGGTCTTATTTCTCGTCTTACTGACCAAAAGGGTCTTGATTTAATTAACTATTGCATCGAGGGCATTGTGGATGACTTCACACAGCTAGTTGTAATAGGTACAGGCGAATCAAAATACGAGAACATGTTCAGACATTATGCATGGAAATATCCAGAAAAAATCAGCGCAAATATTTGTTATGATGATGCTTTGGCACACAGACTTTACGCTGCAGCGGATGCATTTTTAATGCCTTCTAGATTTGAGCCATGCGGTCTGACACAGCTTATTTCATTTAGATATGGAACAGTGCCTATCGTTAGAGAAACAGGCGGTCTTAGTGACACTGTAGACGCATACAATGAATACATGAAGACTGGAGATGGTTTCTCATTTGCAAATTACAACGGTGATGAGCTTTTAAATACTGTAAATTACAGCAAGTATATCTATTTTGAAAAGAAAGCTCAATGGAATAAAATGGTTGAAAGAGGAATGTCAAAGAACTACTCTTGGGCAGTCCAAAAAGAAAAATATGAGAATATTTATAACTACTTAATTGGTTAAAAATTAAAAGAGAATAGTTTCTTAACTATTCTCTTTGTTATGTGAGGTTTTATTTTGGCAAAAAAGGGAGCGAATAATTCTAGAAAAAGTTCTACAAGAACAAAATCAAGCACTAAACGTTCCACAAGATCCAAGGCTTCAAAAAAAGAAACAGAAGAGTATGTTGATCCTTTTTTTGAAGATTCTACTAGAGAGATCGTATTGTGGGCGTCTATAGCTTTGTGCGTTCTTCTATGTATCAGTAACCTTGGTATGGGTGGAACTGTTGGAAATGCTGTGGCTGACGCACTATTTGGTGTGTTTGGCATTATCCAATTTGTTATGCCTTTCATGGTAGCTTTTTCTGCTTTTTTTATAATTTCAAATTATGGTAACAAGGTGGCAATCGCAAAGGTTGTTGCCGGATTTGTTTTGCTTATTTTCATAAGCGTATTTATTGAACTAATTATGCATGGGCAAAATATCTATACCCCTGCAGCTGCTTTTGATTTTTCTGAGGAAAGTCATACTGGTGGCGGTTTTATTGCCGGCAGTATTATTGTCCTTATTTATGATAGTTTTGGGCTTTTAGGCGCATACCTAATTGACCTTATTGTTATGATTGTTTCAGTAATTATTATCATTGAGCGATTTGCCTTTGACAAGGTTAGAAGCTCTTCTCAGATGCATGCCGACAGAGCAGCAGCTAGACGTCGTGCCAGAAGAGAAAGAATGATGCTTGAGCGTGAGGCAAATCAAACAAGATTTAACTCAGATAGACAGGCCATCATTGACAAAATAGAGGCTGATAAGGAACTTGAAAGAGAGCAAGCGGCCAATAATGGTGGAAGACGCGCTAATAGAAAACGTTCCGGAATCACATCAAACACAACACTTGTTGACGAAATGGCTATGCAGCCAGATTCAGCAGATGGAGTAAATGAAATACGTTTCAACCTATCTGGTGCAGATGAAGACGTGGAAATCACAGAGACAAAACGTCACAAGCTTCGTTCAAACAAAAAATCAAAAAGCATACATTCATTTGAGGAAAATTCTGTGGAGCCTGAGATTATTCCAGAGCCTACAGTGGTAAATACACCTGTAAATGCACCAAAGGCAGTCAAGGAGCCAGAGCCTGCATTTACACAGTCTGAATTTGTAATTAATACACCAAAGGCAAATACTTCAGAGGTAAACGAAGTGCCATTTTCTGCGGCTGCTCTTATGGAAGAGGCTGTTGCAGAGGCAAAAGAGGAGCCACAGACTACCAGAAAGTCAAAGCCTTCTGCTTCATCCACAAAGGAAATCGAAAAATCCTCTGAAAATATGGGAGCATCTATTGATGCTGAAAAGCAAAAGCCTAAAAAGCCATACAAATTCCCACCACTTTCTCTTCTTAAGGATGCAAAGAAAAGCGGCGGAGATTCAAGAGAATATCTCAACGAAATGGCTAACAAGCTTCAGCGTACACTTGGAAACTTTGGCGTCAGTGCAAAGGTTACTGAGGTTACCCTAGGTCCATCTGTTACCCGCTACGAGTTAGAGATTGCAGAGGGCACAAGAGTTTCAAAGGTAGTTAATCTATCAGATGACATCAAGCTAAATATGGCCGTTACTGATGTTCGTATCGAGGCACCAATTCCTGGTAAATCAGCCATCGGTATTGAAGTGCCTAATAAAGAAAAGATGATAGTTGGCTTCAAAGAGCTAGTTGGTTCAAAGGACTTTACAAACAGCAAATCCAAAATATCATTTTGCGTAGGTAAAGATATTTCTGGTTCTGTTGTAGTTGGAAATATAGAGAAGATGCCACATCTTCTTATTGCCGGTGCCACAGGCTCTGGTAAATCAGTTTGTATCAATACTATTATCATGAGTATTCTTTATCATGCATCACCTGATGATGTTAAGATGATCATGGTTGACCCAAAAATGGTTGAGCTTTCTGTTTATAACGGAATTCCACATCTTTTACTTCCTGTTATTACCGATGCGAAAAAGGCTGCAGGTGCACTTCACTGGGCAGTAAAGGAAATGACAGACAGATACGAGCTACTAGCGCTTGCTGGTGTTCGTAATATCGAGGGCTTCAATGAAAAGGTAGCAAGCAATGCTCTTCCAGATGAGGTCCCAGAAAATAAACGTGTTAGAATGCCTCAAATCGTTATTATCTTAGATGAGGTGGCTGACCTTATGATGGTTGCCGCTGCCGATGTAGAGGACTCTATCGTTCGTTTGGCACAGCTTGCCAGAGCTGCCGGTATTCATTTGATTATTGCTACCCAAAAGCCAACAGTAAATGTTATTACCGGACTTATTAAAGCAAATGTACCATCGAGAATTGCTTTTTCTGTTTCATCAAGCAACGATTCTCGAGTAATATTAGATATGAATGGCGCAGAAGACCTTCTTGGTAATGGTGATATGCTTTATGCACCTCAAAATTTATCAAAGCCAATTAGAGTTCAGGGAGCCTTTGTCAGTGATGACGAGGTTTCAGCCGTTGTAGATTTCTTAAAAGATAATAATGATTCTGCAGACTACGATTCGAATATAGAAGAACACATTGCAAACTCTGAAAGTGGCAGCAACTCCGTATCGATTTCAGGAGAACCAGACAACTCTAGAGATCAATTATTCGTTGATGCTGGCCGCCTTGTTATAGAAAATCAAAAAGGGTCTATCGGTTACTTACAACGTAACTTCAGAATTGGATTTAACCGTGCAGCTCGAATTATGGATCAATTGGCGGAAGCCGGCGTAGTAGGCCCAGAAATGGGTACAAAGCCACGAGAGATCCGTATGTCTATATCAGAGTTTGAAGAAGTTATTAATAGCTAAGAAAAGGGAGTCATTTTAATGAAGTCAGACATTCAAATCGCACAAGAAGCAAAAATGGTACACATCAGAGAGGTCGCTGCACAGCTTGGTGTTAGCGAGGATGACTTAGAATTATATGGAAAATATAAGGCTAAGTTTTCTAACGAGTTACTCTCAAGAGTAGAAAGTAACAAGGACGGCAAACTCGTTTTAGTTACAGCTATTAATCCTACTCCAGCAGGTGAGGGTAAAACTACTACATCTGTAGGCCTTGGTCAGGCTATGGGTGTTCTAGGCAAAAAGGCATGTCTTGCACTTAGAGAGCCATCACTTGGACCTTGCTTTGGTATCAAGGGTGGAGCTGCAGGTGGCGGATACGCTCAGGTTGTTCCTATGGAAGACCTAAACCTTCACTTCACAGGTGATTTTCATGCAATAACAAGCGCAAATAACCTGCTTGCCGCTATGCTTGACAATCATATTCAGCAAGGTAATACCCTAGGAATCGACCCTAGACAAATCGTTTGGAAGAGATGTCTAGATATGAACGACCGCGTACTTAGAAACATTGTTGTTGGTCTAGGTTCAAAGATGGATGGAATGGTTAGAGAAGATCATTTTGTCATTACTGTAGCTTCTGAAATTATGGCTATTTTATGCCTTGCAGATGATATGCATGACTTGAAAAAGAGACTTGGCAGAATCATTGTAGCTTACACATTTGATGGAAAGCCTGTTACAGCCGATGATTTACAGGCAACAGGCGCTATGGCTGCACTCTTAAAGGATGCAATAAAGCCAAACCTTATTCAGACACTTGAGCACACACCAGCTATTGTCCACGGTGGTCCTTTTGCAAATATTGCTCACGGCTGTAACTCAGTTAGAGCAACAAAGGCTTCTATGAAGCTTGCAGACATTACCATTACAGAGGCAGGCTTTGGTGCAGATTTAGGTGCAGAGAAATTCTTTGATATCAAATGTAGAATGGCTGGATTATCTCCAGATGCCGTTGTACTTGTAGCTACAATCAGAGCCCTTAAATATAATGGCGATGTTCCAAAGGCAGAGCTTACCGCAGAAAATCTTGATGCTTTAAAGAAGGGTATTGTAAACCTTGAAAAGCACATTGAAAATTTACAGAAATTTGGAGTTCCTGTAGTAGTAACTCTTAATTCATTTATCACTGACTCAGAGGCCGAGACAAATTTTGTAAAGGAATTCTGTGAGTCAAAGGGTTGCGAATTCGCCCTTTCTGAGGTTTGGGAAAAAGGTGGCGAAGGCGGAATCGAGCTTGCAAAGAAGGTGCTTTACGTATTAGAAAACAAGGAATCTCATTTCAAGCCTTTATATGAGGATTCCCTTTCTTTGGAAGACAAAATTAGCACTGTAGCAAAAGAAATATATGGAGCAAATGGCGTTACATATTCAGCTGCAGCTAAAAAAGAATTAAAGCGTATTGCAGACTTAGGTATGTCTGACTTCCCAGTTTGCATGGCTAAAACTCAATATTCACTTTCTGACGACGCTACAAAGCTTGGTAGACCAACAGACTTTGATATCAATGTTAGAGAGGTTTATGTTTCTGCAGGTGCAGGCTTTGTTGTTGCTGTAACAGGTTCTATCATGACAATGCCAGGCTTACCAAAGCAGCCAGCAGCTAACAATATTGATGTAACTGATGATGGAGTTATTACTGGATTATTCTAAAAATTATGAAATGTAAAAATTGTGGTGAAGAAATTGAATCTGGTTTAGTATACTGTCCAAAATGTGGAGAGTCTATTCAGCTTGTCCCTGATTATGACGAGCTAGAAGAAGAGCTCCTATACAAAGTAGTAGAAGACAAAAAGAAGGCAAAGGAAGAAAAATTTGCCAAAGGCGTATATAACAACACCGAGACCTCCATTGATATTAAAATCAAGGGAAAGCGTACTAGAGAATTAAAGCTATCAAAAAAGATTATCTGTCTTGGTGTAATTATTATTTGTCTTGTGATTATCACCGGTATTACTACTTACTGCATGAGACGTTTATCAAATACCTACGACTACAATTTTAACAAGGCTACCATTTGCGAAGATAACGGTGAGTATAATACAGCTATTACTTATTACAACAAGGCTGTATCTATAAACAGCTCTTCCATGGAAGCTATATATGGACTAGGTCGAATGTACTACATGACATCAGATTACAAGGATGCTATTACACAGTTTACTTTGGCCTTGTCCCTTTCACCAGAAAACGTAGATATCTATTATTATCTTTTAGAATGCTACGACGCCTTAGGAGACAAAGAAAGCATTTCTGCGCTAGCAGATAACACCAGTGATCCAGAAATACTATCTTTGATTTCTGAATACATCATCCTACCACCTGAGTTTAGTATGGAGGGAGGAGATTATACCTCTAGAATCCCTCTATATCTTACAAGCTCAGAGGGTTACGACATTTACTATACTGACGACGGCAAAAACCCTAAAACCCAAGGCCATCTATATGATGGATATATCCTAGTAGAGGAGGGTAATGTCACTATACAGGCTGTATGCTGCAATGAAAAGGGTGAATATTCAGATGTAGTCTCTGAGACCTTTAATATCGAGATTAATAAATCAAAGGTAGATATTCCAGTAGTTACACCAGATGGCGGCACCTTTAATACTGAAACCCTAATAACAATTGAAGTTCCAGAGGGATGCAGAGCATATTACTCATGGGATGGATCAAATCCAGCAATAAACGGAATACTATACACACAGCCATTTCCAGTTATTCCTGGCACCTCTGTGCTTACAGTTGTGCTGATAGATAACAGTGGAAATATAAGCAAATCATACAGGGCGAATTATAGTTATGTTCAATGATATTAATTCATAATTTTTTTCATTGTTTAATCAACATTAAGTCATAATATGTTCACAATAAACAGACTATTTTGACATATTTTATTAGTATCATAACATCATCTCAATTAGAGATACATTTTTCATAACATTATTCTCCCTTTAAAAAGACACGTCACCGCAGGCGTGTCTTTTTATTTGTAATTTGTTGAGTAATTAGGCTAAATGGTCTAAAATAGATTCCATGAATATTAGGATTCTTTGTGTAGGAAAAATAAAAGAAAAATTTTATAGAGATGCTATTGATGAATACTCAAAACGTCTATCAAAGTATTGCACCTTCAAAATAATAGAGGTAGCAGATGAAAAGACTTCTGAGAATGCATCTGAAAATGAAATTAATATTGTAAAGGACAAAGAAGCCGAAAGATTATTCAAACACATTGGGGAGAGGGATTTTGTTATTGCACTTGCAATTCTTGGAAAGCAATTTGATTCGGTTGCTTTTTCAAAATACATTGAGGATATTAGCATACAAGGGAACAGCACCATCGACTTTGTAATTGGAGGTTCTCTCGGTTTATCTGATTCCATTATGAAGCGTTCCAACTATCAAATATCCTTTTCAAAAATGACATTTCCACATCAATTAATGCGAGTAATTTTATCAGAGCAAATATATAGGGCCTTTCGAATTATGAAAAATGAGCCTTATCATAAATAATTTATTTTTTAGGGGTATTTCAATATGAGAATGTACGATTTAATTGAAAAGAAAAAATTAGGTCAAGAGCTTAGCACAGAGGAGATATATCACATCATCAATGGCTACACTCATGACGAAATTCCAGATTATCAGATATCTGCATTATTAATGGCTATTTATTTCAATGGCATGAACGTTCGTGAAAGATACGACCTTACTATGGCCATGAGAGATTCAGGAGATATTTTAGATTTATCATCTATAGATGGAGTTAAAATCGACAAGCATTCTACAGGTGGTGTAGGAGATAAGGTAACACTTGTTTTAGGACCAATCATTGCATCAATCGGTGTACCTGTTGCAAAGATGAGTGGTAGAGGACTTGGTCATACAGGTGGTACTATCGACAAATTAGAGGCTTTTCCTGGTTTCAATGTTTCCCTTTCTGAGGAGCAGTTCATCAACCAGGTAAACGATATAAAAATTGCTGTTACAGGTCAGTCAAAAAACTTGGCTCCTGCAGACAAAAAGCTATACGCTCTTAGAGACGTTACAGCTACAGTAGATGAGATTTCTCTTATCACTGGTTCTATTATGTCAAAGAAGCTAGCAGCTGGTACTGATGCTATTGTTTTAGATGTTACAGTAGGTGACGGTGCCTTCATGAAAAACAAGGAGTCTGCCTTAGAGCTTGCCAAATCAATGGTAGACATCGGAAAGAAAGCCGACAAAAAAATTGCAGCCATCCTTACAAACATGGATGAGCCACTTGGCTTTGCAGTAGGAAACGACCTTGAGGTAATCGAGGCTATCAATGCTTTAAATGGCAATGGACCAGAGGATTTAATGGAAGTTGTCTATGAGCTTGGTTCTCAGATGATTGTATTTTCTGAGATTGAAAAGGACAAAGCAAAGGCAAAGGAGCTTATGAAGGAAGCAGTTTCTTCAGGAAGAGCACTTGCAAAATTTGTTGAATTTATCGAGGCACAGGGTGGTGATTCATCTTATGCAAAGGATATTAATAAATTCAAGCCAGCCAAATACATTATCCCTGTAAATTCCCTTACAGACGGATATGTACATGCAATAAAGGCAGAGTCTATCGGACTTGCCTCTATGTCATTAGGCGGCGGTAGAGAAACATTTGAGGACGTTATTGATATGTCCGTAGGTATCGTGCTTAATAAAAAAGTAGGCGATACTGTAAAAGCAGGAGAGGCACTTTGCTACATCCACACAAATGATGAAAAGAAAGCAAAGGTTGCCGAGGAAATGATTCGCAAGGCTACAGTAGTTTCTCCTGAAGCTTGTGATCATATGGATTTGATTATAGATATTGTGGAATAATTTATGGAAGACTTTACTTTAAACATAGATATTCCTGCCGATCACATTGACAATATCTTTGGACAATTTGATAAAAACATAAAGGCTATAGAAAAGGGAATGAGCATTTCTTTTATAATGAGAGATGACGCCCTAAAAATCGTTGGCGAAAGAAATCATGTAGAACATGCCGCCATCATTATGGATGAGCTTTTATCCCTATCAAAGGGCGGGAATATAATCACTATACAGGATGTTAATTACGTTATGTCATTAGAACAGGAAAAGATTGAAAATCACGAGACCTCTGAGGCCAGAGGCGAAATCATTTGTCATACAACAACAGGAAAGCCTGTTGCTCCAAAGACACTTGGTCAAAAGAAATACGTGGACGCCATTTCAAACAACATGATTGTTTTTGGTGTCGGTCCAGCTGGTACAGGAAAGACCTACCTTGCCATGGCAAAGGCTATTACAGCCTTTAAAAACGAGGAGGTATCGCGCATTATTCTTACAAGACCAGCCATCGAGGCAGGAGAAAAGCTTGGCTTCTTGCCGGGAGATTTACAGAGCAAGGTAGATCCTTATCTTAGACCTCTTTACGATGCACTTTATCAAATTATGGGTGCAGAAAGCTTCCAAAGAAATATGGAAAAGGGTCTTATAGAGGTGGCACCACTGGCATATATGCGAGGACGTACTCTAGACAACGCCTTCATTATCCTAGATGAGGCTCAGAATACTACACCTGCTCAGATGAAAATGTTCTTAACCAGAATCGGATTTGGTTCAAAGGCAGTTATCACTGGTGATAAAACACAGGTGGATTTGCCAAAGGGAGCTCGTTCCGGACTCGATGACGCCATGAAGATTCTTAAGAATATTGATGACATAAAAGTATGTGAGCTAAAGAGCGCCGATGTAGTTAGACATCCATTAGTACAGAAAATCGTTAATGCATATGAAGTTGCTGAGAAAAAAGCAGAAAATAAATCGAGAAGGACAAAAACAAAATAATGAAACATACTGACAGATTTTCGCTGTTACGTTTTACCTATGGGGCGATTATGGGGCTTATATTTATTATAGGCATTGTAATTATTGGGGCTTTAAATTCTTTGTTAATAGATAAATTTATCTGTATCGCAGCCATTTCTATTTGTTATTTTTTCTTATGGCTGGTTTCTATTACACGAAGAAGACTTTCTGGCACACTGCCGGAATTTAATTATATTTCTTATGGAAAAATGGTTATTGTATTACTGTTGGATTGGTTATTCATAATCCTGTGTTCAAAATTTGCGCCGGATTTCTTCGCACCAGTAATGTTTATAACAATTTTTTCCAGTACAGTTTTTGATGAGGGATTAAATAGTGCGCTTGGCATATATTTAGTCTCAGTGCTATCTATCTGTAGCGATTTTGGCGTATACATAGTTTTATGCTATGTTATGCTAGTAGCCTTCGGTACACTTATTGCACCTTTCTTCAAAACCTGGGACGCACTAGAGCGCATTTATTCCTTACTGATTATTTTTGCAGTAAATACGCTGTTTTCTGTCACATTTTATTATTTTAATTATATCGAAATATCACTTATAATATTCATATATGGTCTGTTAAGTGGCCTTACAGTATGCGCACTTTGCTGCATCTTTGTTCCACTTATGAATAGAGCAGTTAACAACGCTCAGACCGATTGCTATATGGAATTGCTTAGCCCTGAATACGGGCTATATCAGGACATCAAGAAATTTTCTATCATCGAATTCAATCATGCCAGCCGTGTTGGCAGATTATCTAGAATTTGTGCCGAGGAAATTCACGGAAATAGCTCTCTTGCAGCCTGTGCCGGTTTTTATTACAGACTTGGCAAAATGGAGGGTGAGCCAATGATTGATAACGCTATAAAAATTGCCAATGATCATTGCTTTCCAGAGGATGTTATTCAAATACTTTCCGAATACGGTGGTATTATAGATTTGCCTAGCAGCAAAGAATCAGCCATAGTTCATATGGTAGATTCAGTAGTCACAAAGGTAGAGCTTTTTGATGCTGATTCGATGCGTAGCTCTTGGAATCAAAATATGGTCATCTACCAGACTATAAACGAACTTTCTCAAAAGGGTTATTATGACAATTCAGGTCTTACAATGAACCATTTCCTATTAATCCGAGAAAGACTTACAAAAGAGGATATATTAGCATGACGATTTTTATTGAAGAAGAAGTAAAACCCGATTTAGATTTTGATTACAAGCAAATAGCCAAAGATGTTATTAATCAGGCTATTTCCTATGTGGATTTCCCATTCGAGGCCGAGGTCAGCCTTACCATAACGGATGCTGAAGGCATTAGAGTGATCAACAAGGAATTCCGCGATATAGATTCACCTACAGATGTTTTGTCTTTTCCTATGATTGACTATGAAACAGCTGGAGATTTCAGTCATCTTGAAGAAAATGATGACAATTTTAACTTTGAGACAGGAGAAGCCATACTTGGAGACATAGTGCTTTGTTTAGACAGAATACATTCACAGGCACTTGAATATGGACATTCAGAACTTCGAGAGTATGCTTTTCTTATAGCCCATAGTATGTTACATTTATTTGGGTTTGATCACATGACTGAGGCAGAAGCATCAGTTATGGAGAAAAAACAGGCGGAGATTTTAGACATACTCAAAATCACACGCGAATAAAGAAAAGGAGACAGTTTTATGAAAAAACAACTTGTATCTGCATTACTTGTTCTTACAATGGTTACTTCATTAGTCGCATGCGGAAAAAACGAAGAGGAGAATACTTCAACAGAAGCTGCTTATGATGTAGATCAAGAGCCAGTTGATGATTCTGTTCCATTCTGGGAGCAAACCTCAGACGAAGGTCAGGTTAGAAGTTATCTTACAGGTGAATTCGTTGATGCTGAATATGGCAGACAGAGACCTGTAGCTGTAATGATTGAAAATACAAAGGCATGTTTACCTCAGTATGGTATTGCCAATGCAGGTGTTATTTATGAATGTGTTGTTGAGGGTGGCATCACTCGTATGATGGCAATCTTTGATGACTATTCTGGACTTGATCAGATTGGAAACATCCGTAGTTCAAGACCTTACTATGTTTACTTTGCTAGTGAGTATGATGCTATCTACATGCATGCAGGTGGAAACCCAGCAGCATTTGAGCTTATTGACAACGGACTTGTAGACAACCTTAACGCTCTTCAGTTAGAGGGTAAAAAGGGTAGTGCTGCTGCTTATCGTACAGGTAAATCAGAGCATACACTTTACACAAACTCTGATGGTATCGACAAGGGTATCGAAAAGCTTGGCTACAGCCAGGAGCTTCCTTCAAACTATGAGCCACACTTTACATTTGCAGAAAATGGAAATGATCTTGCAGACGGTGAGGATTGTGAGGCAGTAGAGCTTTACTATTCAACAAACCATCCATATTGGATTTACAATGAGGATGACGGCTTATATTATAGATATGAGTTCAACCAGAAGCAGGTAGATGCTGTAACAGGCGACCAGCTTACAGCAAAGAACATCATTATTCAGGATGTTGATTGGTGGACATACGAAGGTTCTCAGTATCTTGGATACTTACTTTCATACAACACAGGTACAGGTAAGTACATCTCAAACGGTAAGGTAGTAGATATTGTTTGGTCAAAGGATGCTGATAGCGATATCACACATTACTATTATGCAGGCAGCGGTGAAGAGATTCAGCTCAACACAGGTGTTACTTGGATTCAGGCAAGTCAGCAGGAATACTCTAGCAAGAACGTTTTCTATGCTGATAAATCAGATTTTTCTAAGGCGAATTAATAGAGATTTATGACAAGAAACAAAAAAAATAGCGATGCTAGTTTTTTAATGCAGGGTTCAATCCTTGCCATTGCTTCAATTGTCAGCCGCATTGTGGGACTTATTTATAGAGTCCCACTTACGGCTACTATTGGTAAAACAGGAAATGATTACTACGGCACCGCATACGAGATTTATAATATTATATTGCTTATTTCTTCATACAGCATTCCGCTGGCGGTTTCTAAATTAGTATCCGCAAGAATGGCAAATGGACGTGTTAAGGACGCAAAAAAGGTTTTGGTTGGCGCCCTTATTTTTGCGTTGGTGAGTGGTGGCGCTGCAGCCTTAATAGTTTATTTTGGAGCAGAGTTTTTCACAGGATCATTACTTAAAACACCTTTATCAGCAATTGCTCTTAGGGTGCTGGCACCAACACTACTTATAGTTGCTGTGCTTGGCGTATTAAGAGGCTTTTTCCAGGGTCTTGGCACTATGATTCCTAGTGCCATTTCTCAAATCGGAGAGCAAATCGTCAATGCAATTGTAAGTGTTGTCGCTGCAAGCATTCTGTTTACATATGGTAAAAAGGTTGGTGGAGTTCTCGGAGATGTAGATGGCTATGCAGCTGCATATGGTGCAGCCGGTGGTACACTTGGTACCTCCATGGGTGCAGTATTTGCATTGATATTCATGATTTTTATATTCTTCGCCTTTAAAAAGGTCTTTACAAAGATGCAAAAAAAGGACAAGAATAAGACTTCCGAAAGCTATTCTACAATCTTTTCAATACTTATAATGACAATTATTCCTGTATTACTAAGTACAACCATTTATAACATTAGCTCAATTATTGATCAGGGAATATTTAAAAATATTGCTGTATTACAGGGCTACAAGGCAAATACCATAAGTGAGTGGTGGGGCGTATTTACAGGTCAATACAAGGTTCTTGTCAATGTTCCTATAGCAATAGCATCATCTATGGCAGCTTCTACAGTACCTAGTCTTACAGCGGCATTTAATGCAAAGGATGACGCAAGAGTTAGAAAACAGATCAATATGGCAAACCGTTTTATCATGGTTATAGCCTTTCCTTGCGCGGTGGGTATGATAGTTTTAGCTTCACCTTTGATGCAATTATTATTCAACGATCCTGACAAGACCTCAGCGCTTATGCTTATTGTCGGTGGTATCTCCATTGTATTTTACTCACTTTCAACTCTTTCAAATGGTATTTTGCAGGGTCTAGACAAAATGTCTATTCCAGTAAAAAATGCCATTGTTGCGTTGATAGCACATATTGTTTTGTTATTCATCTTAATGGAGGTATTCAAGCTAAATATCTTTGCAGTAATTATTGCAAATGCCTTTTATGCTTTACTTATGTGTATACTTAACCAAAGATCCGTTTTACAGGTATCTAAGGCTAGATACAATGTGAGACTTGTCTTTTTAATACCACTTATTTCTTCCCTAATAATGGGTGTTGTGGTTTATATTGTTTACAGTATAACTAATGCTATATTTGCAATATTTACACTTGCTAGAATAGCAAATGCCTTTGCTACAACTATTTCCATCATAGCAGGTATCATTGTTTACTTTATTGCCATGTTTACATTTGGTGGTATCGACGAAGAGACCTTGCTTAGATTCCCTGGTGGTACAAAGCTTTGCAATATAGCATACAAACTGCATTTGTTGAGGTAGTCTATGAGTAATAATAAAACTTATGATTTATGTATAGTAGGTGCAGGCTTTTCAGGACTTGTTCTTGCAGCATATGCTGCAAGGGCAGGTCTTTTGGTCTGTTTAATAGACTTGAATCGCCTAGTAGGCCGACGAATTCTTTCTACTGGAAATGGAAGATGCAATTTCACCAACAAAAATATGGGTAAAGAATACTACTACAGTAATCATAATCTAGATTTTATATCTGATGATCACGAAGAATTGGTTTCATTTTTAAAGGAGTTAGGAGTAATCGAGAAGGATCTCGATGGTTATTATTATCCAATAACAAATCAGGCAAAAACTGTTCGTGACGCCCTTGAAAATGAAATAAATAGATTAAATATATCAGTATTTTTGGACAATCGTGTTACTGATATTACAAAAGAGGATGATTTATTTACAGTAGTCACAAATCGCAACGTTTTTAGTGCAAAATCCGTCTGTGTTGCATCAGGTGGACTAGCTGCTGCAACCCTTGGTTCATCCAAAATAGGCTATAAAATGGCTCAAAAATTTAACATGGAGGTTACTAAAACAGCCCCTTCATTAGTGGGTGCCACCTCAAAGGACATATGCCTAAAGGAGCTTTCCGGGGTGAGAGCTCAGGGAAAGGTCACCTACAGAGATTATTCCTGTGAGGGCGAGGTACAATTTACAAAAGAGGCTGTGTCAGGATATCCTGTAATGTGCATTAGCCGATTTATCGGTTTTGATGAGGAGGCAGGCACACTGGACAAGCTCTATGTAGATTTTGCCCCATATCTAAATGGCTATGAGCTAAAAAAGGAATTAAAAACTAGATTTGAACGAAATGAAAAAGCCACCATATCGCAGGCACTAGTTGGTCTATTCAACGAAAAGGTAGCAGAAACCATCATCAGCTATTCTCGTATATATAATGACACCATGGTTTCACAGCTAGATGATACCGATATTGATGCGCTTTCAAAAAATATCAAGAGATTTGCCATTAAAATAAATGGCACAAAGGGCTTTGACGCTGCCCAGGTTACTGCTGGTGGAGTGGACTTGTCCTATATCAATTTAGACACAATGGAATCTAC
Source organism: Pseudobutyrivibrio sp. (assembly GCA_024693775.1). Classification (GTDB taxonomy): domain Bacteria; phylum Bacillota; class Clostridia; order Lachnospirales; family Lachnospiraceae; genus Pseudobutyrivibrio. The sequence goes on along the minus strand of JAILKL010000080.1, from coordinate 8,074 downwards.
CACATGTAAAGGCCTTTACTTCATAGGAGAGGTACTTGATGTAGACGGTATATGTGGTGGTTACAACTTACAATGGGCATATAGCTCCGCAAAGCGTGCAGCTATGGATTTAATAAAGGAATTTTAATGTTAAAAGTAGATCAGATTAAAGTACCTGTTACAGATTCACATGAAAATGTAAAGCAGGCCGTTTCAAAAAAATTAAAAATAAAGACTTCCGACATCAATGATTTTTCTGTAATCAAAAGATCAGTCGATGCCAGAAAAAAGCCAGATCTTTATTTTGTATACTCAGTTTCTGTTACTCTCGACAAAGCCCTTGAAAAAAAGCTTCTGCAAAGATTTTCAAAGGACAATAATATTCATGAGTATCTTCCAAAGACCTATGCTATGCCACAGGCTCCAGCTTTTAAGAGCAGACCTATTGTCATAGGTGCAGGCCCAGCTGGCCTTTTTGCGGCATACATCTTTGCTCTAAACAATCTAAACCCTATTGTATTTGAGCGTGGAAAGGCCGTGGACGACAGAACAGCCGATATTTTAAAGTTTTGGGAGACCGGTGTCCTTGATACCACCTCCAACGTTCAGTTCGGTGAAGGTGGCGCAGGTACCTTTTCCGATGGCAAGCTAAATACTCTTGTGAATGACAAATTAGGCAGAAATAAGTTTGTACTTGAGACCTTTGTTAAATTTGGTGCAAACAGCAATATTTTATATGATTACAAGCCTCATATTGGTACAGACGTCCTAAAGACAGTTATTAAAAATATGAGAAATGAAATCATTTCCCTAGGTGGAGAATTCCATTTCAATTGTCCAGTGGAGGATTTTATTATTGAGAATAATAGGGTATCCGGTGTAATCGCTGATAACAAGCGCTACCTTTCAGATTCCATTGTCCTTGCCATTGGTCACAGTGCACGTGACACCTTCAAAAAGCTCCACGAACAGGGATTTTACATGGAGGCAAAGGATTTTGCTGTGGGATTTCGTATAGAGCATCCACAGTCTATGATTTCTCATAGTATGTACGGTGAAAAATATGATTTATTAGAGCCGGCTCCATACAAATTAGCAACAAATCTAGAAAATAAACGAGGCGTTTATTCATTTTGTATGTGCCCAGGCGGTTATGTAGTAAATTCTTCATCCGAGGAAAATCGCCTAGTGGTTAATGGAATGAGCTATTCAAAGCGAGACAGCAGTAATGCCAACAGCGCAATAGTTGTCTCAGTAGGAGCCAGAGAATTTGATAAAGCAGATCCATTATCAGGCATCGCTTATCAAAGGTCCATAGAGTCAAAGGCCTTTGAGCTATGCAATGGTCTAATTCCACAGCAGCTATACGGTGATTTCAAGGAAAATAGGCTTACTAGCTCTTATGGAGAATTTTCATCAGTTACAAAAGGAAACACTGGCTTTGGACTACTTTCTGAGATATTTTCTCAAGAAATTAATCAGTCTATTATTGACGCCATGGGGACATTTGGTACTAAAATAAAAGGGTTCGATAGAGATGATGCCATTCTTTCCGGAGTAGAAAGTAGAACTTCTTCCCCTGTAAGAATCACTCGTGATGAGTCATTTCAGTCGAATTATCCTGGTCTTTATCCATGCGGAGAGGGCGCAGGCTACGCAGGTGGAATTACATCTGCTGCAATGGACGGCATAAAAGTAGCGGAAGCTGTTATTGCAAACAATATGAATTAATTGATTATAAAGAATAGGTGGGAATAATTGTGGCAGAATACACTCCAATGATGCAGGAGTATCTAAAAACTAAAGCTGAATACGAAGACTGTATTCTTTTTTACCGACTTGGCGATTTCTACGAAATGTTTTTCGAGGATGCAAAGGTGGTTTCAAAAGAATTAGAGCTTACTCTTACAGGAAAGTCCTGTGGTATGGAAGAGCGCGCTCCAATGTGTGGTGTTCCCTTTCATGCAGCTGATTCGTACATCAATAGATTGGTTGCCAGAGGCTTCAAGGTAGCCATCTGTGAGCAGGTAGAAGACCCAAAGATGGCAAAGGGTCTTGTAAAAAGAGAAGTTATTAGAGTAGTTACTCCTGGAACAAATATAGATTCAATGGCTCTAGACGAGGGCAGCAACAATTTCATCATGTCATTACTATACAATCGTGGAATCTTTGGTGTAGCTTGTTGTGATGTATCTACTGCAGACTTTTTCTTAACAGAGGTTGATAGTGAAAGAAAGCTTATAGATGAGATTTCAAAATTCAACCCTGCAGAAATAATTTACTCAAAGAGTCTTTATGAAAGTGGTATAGATATTGCTGAGATTTCTGAGCGATTAACATGCTCTACATCACTTTTAGATGAATCAAATTTTGATGACAATATTGCAACTCGTGAGCTTTTAACTCATTTCAAGGCACATTCATTAGAGGGTCTAGGACTTATGGATTTTCCTATTGGAAAAATCGCAGCTGGCTCCCTTTTAATGTACTTAAAGGAAACTCAAAAGTCAGAGCTTGCACATTTAACACATATCACTCCATATACAGATGGAAAATTCATGCTCATTGACAGCAATACCAGACGAAACCTTGAGCTTACAGAAACAATGCGTGACAAGCAAAAGCGTGGATCACTGCTTTGGGTTTTGGACAAAACCAAAACTGCCATGGGCGCTAGACAATTAAAGAGCTATATTGAGCAGCCTCTTATTTCTGTAGATGAAATCATTCGCAGACAGGATGCCATCGAAGAGATCAACGAATCCTTAATAGATAGAGAGGAGCTTAGAGAGTATCTTTCCTCTGTATATGATTTAGAGAGACTTATTACAAAGATTTCATACCAGTCAGCAAATCCACGTGATTTAATTGCCTTCAAGCAGTCTATAGGTATGCTTACACCAATAAAGAGCCTATTGTCATCCTTCAAGAGTCATTTAATTACAAATATAAATGACGATATTGATGATATGCGTGACCTGTATACCCTTATCGATGAGGCTATTCAGGAAGAGCCACCTATTTCATCAAGAGATGGCGATATTATCAAAACTGGCTTCAATGAAGAGGTGGACAAGCTTCGCCGTGCCAAGATTGATGGAAAACAATGGCTTGCAGATTTGGAAGCAAAGGAACGTGAATCCACTGGAATTAAAAACCTCAAAATCAAATTCAATAAGGTCTTTGGTTTCTATCTTGAGGTTACTAACTCCTACAAAGACCTTGTGCCAGATTACTATGTAAGAAAGCAAACTCTTACAAATGCCGAGAGATACTATACTCCAGAGCTAAAAGAGCTAGAGGACAGCATCCTTGGAGCAGAAGATAGACTAAACACAATAGAATACGAATACTTTAAAACAGTCAGAGATACAATTGCCGCATCTGTAGACAGAATTCAGATTTGCGCCAAGGCTATCGCCAATTTAGATGCCATCATTTCTATGGCTGTGGTTGCAGAGAAAAATCACTACGTGCGTCCTGTTATTGACAATAGAGGCATCATTGATATAAAGGACGGCAGACATCCAGTGGTAGAGCAAATGATAAACGCAGATCAGTTTATCTCAAACGACTGCTATCTGGATTTAGACACCAATACAATCGCTATTATCACAGGTCCAAACATGGCCGGTAAATCTACCTACATGAGACAGGTAGCCCTAATTGTGTTAATGGCACAGATTGGCTCCTATGTTCCTGCCAGCTCTGCCAGAATAGGTGTAGTAGATAGAATCTTTACCCGTGTAGGTGCATCAGATGATTTATCTACTGGACAGTCTACATTCATGGTGGAGATGAACGAGGTAGCAAACATTCTCCACAATGCCACTAGCAAATCACTCCTTATTTTGGATGAAATTGGCCGTGGAACTTCTACCTATGATGGACTTTCCATTGCCTGGTCAGTGGTAGAGCATATCAGTGAAAAAATCGGTGCCAAGTCTTTATTTGCCACCCATTACCATGAGCTTACTGAGCTAGAAGGACAGATAAAAGGTGTTCACAATTATTGCATAGCTGTTCAGGAGCTAGGTGAGGATATTATCTTCCTTAGAAAAATCATTCCTGGAGGAGCTGACCAAAGCTATGGTATACAGGTTGCTAGACTTGCAGGTCTTCCTGAAGAGGTTCTTGATAGAGCACGCACCATCGTAAATTCCTTGAACGAAAACGATATTGCCGCTGTGTCAGATAGAATCGCTATCCAGGAGCACATAGAAGAAAAGATTAAATCCATCGAGGGTATCACAATTTCAGAAAATGATGCTGAAATTATCTCTGATTTAAAGAATTTGGACGTTACAAAGATTACACCTTTAGAGGCAATGAACATATTGTTTGAATATCATAATAGGGTTAATGAATAATGGGAAAAATTAATTTACTAAGTCAGGAAACAATCGATAAAATCGCAGCTGGTGAGGTCGTTGAAAGACCTGCATCAGTTGCCAAGGAGCTTATAGAAAACAGTATTGATGCCGGTGCCACCTCTATTTCAATCGAAATAAAGGGTGGCGGTATTGAATACCTTCGCATTACAGACAATGGTTCTGGCATCGAAAAGGATCAGATTCAAATTGCATTCCTTCGTCACTCTACCAGCAAAATTCATGATGCAAATGATTTGGATAATGTTCGTTCTCTAGGATTTAGAGGAGAGGCTTTATCTAGTATCAGCGCCGTATCTAGAGTAGAGCTGATTACCAAGACAAAGGATAGCCTTCTAGGCGCTAGCTACATTATAGAGGGAGCAAAGGAAATCTCCCTTACAGATGTGGGCGCTCCTGACGGCACCACTTTCATTATTAGACAGCTGTTCTATAACACACCTGCCAGAAAGAAATTTCTAAAGTCTGAAAGTACAGAGGGTAGCTATGTTTTTGATGTTGTCGAGCATCTAGCCTTATCTCATCCTGAGATTTCCTTTAAATTCATTTTAAATGGAAAGGAAAAGCTCATGACCTCAGGTAATGGCAGCCTTTCAGATGACATTTATCAGATTTACGGTCGCCAGATTGCCTCAAATGTCCTCGATTTAGACTACAAGGACGAGCAAGTTTCCATAACTGGCTTTATTGGTCAATCTGTTATTGCCAGAGGAAACAGAGCCTTTGAGCATTTCTTTGTAAATAACAGATTTATCAAAAGCTCCAATCTATCTAGAGCTTGCGAAGAAGGCTATTATGGCTTCTTAATGGGGCATCAATATCCATTCTTTGTTATAAATATTGATTTTACTGACTCTGCAGTAGATGTAAACGTACATCCTACAAAGCAGGAGGTTAGATTTGAAAACGAGCCTGAAATCTGTGAGATTCTCACTCGAATAATTAATGAGCGACTTCGAAAACGCGAGGATGTACTAGAGGCCCATGTGGATGAGCCTGCTGCAAAGCCACAGCCTATAATTATCGAATCCATGGCTGTAAAGGAGCAGACCTTTACTCCACCTGCTAATACAGAAAATGCTTCTGTGGTAAAAAGCTCATTTGAATCTGATGTAACAGAGGAAGACGATATAATTCCACCTCCAAAGGATGAGGCTCCTAAGAAAATCAAAATGCCAGAGCCATTTGAGGCATCTCGTCTTGAGAAAATAAAGGCATCCATCACTCAGCAGATTCATCAGGACACTCCATATGAAAAGAAATTCGCTGAGAAAAATCGTGGTGGTGAAAAATATGAGCAGATCAGCTTTCTTGCAAAAGAGGCTGTAAAAGAGCACAAGATAATTGGTCAGGTCTTTGACACCTACTGGATTGTTGAATTTGACGGAAGCATGTACATCATTGACCAGCACGCTGCTCACGAAAAGGTTTTATTCGAAAAAACAATGGAGAGACTAAAAAATAACGAAATGACTTCGCAAATGATTAGTCCACCTGTTATAATTTCATTGGCACCACAGGATATTTTATTATATGAAAAATATCACGAAGCCTTTGAAAGATTAGGCTATCAGATTTCTTCCTTCGGAGGAAATGAACTAGCCATAAATGCAGTTCCAGGAAATATGCTAAACTTAGATCCTAAGTCATTTTTCATGGAAATACTTGCAGATTGCGATTCCTACAAGGCCAGCGATTCCTTCGACATGATTGTAGAAAGAGTTGCGTCTATGTCATGTAAGGCCGCAGTCAAAGGAAACAACAAATTATCCATTCCTGAAATCAAAACTCTAATTGATGATTTGTTAAAGCTTGATAATCCATATCATTGTCCTCACGGAAGACCAACAATGATATCATTTTCAGAGTATGAATTAGCAAAGAAATTTAAAAGGATTGTTTAATGAAAAATCTAGTTATTTTAACTGGTCCAACTGCAGTTGGCAAAACATCGTTATCTATTAATCTCGCCAAAGCTATAAATGGCGAGATTATTTCTGCTGACAGTATGCAGGTGTACAAGCACATGGATATTGGTACAGCCAAAATAACAAAAGAAGAGATGGCTGGCGTACCTCATCATTTAATAGATGTAATAGAGCCATCTGAGGATTTTCATGTAGTAAAATTCAAAGAAATGGTGCTTTCTGCCATGGAGGATATTTACTCTAGAGGAAAAACGCCTATAATATGCGGTGGTACTGGGTTTTATATTCAGGCCATTTTATATGATATTCAATTTTCTGATCAAGAAATCGACCAAGAGTATCGTGATTCTCTAGAAAAATATGCCGATGAAAATGGAAATGAAGCCCTTCATAAAAAGCTACTAGAAATTGATCCAGAATCAGCTAATTCAATTCCCGCAGCTAATAGAAAACGTGTAATTAGGGCATTAGAGTATTATCATTTATCAAATGAATTATTCTCAGTGCACAACAAGAGAGAAAGTCAAAGAAAAAGCCCTTACAATTTTGCATATTTTGTACTAAATGATGATAGGACTTTATTATATAATCGCATTAATAAGCGCGTTGACATCATGATGGAGCAGGGGCTCCTTGAGGAAATCAAAAAATTACAGGCCATGGGCATGAAACGCGGCATGACTTCTATGGACGGAATCGGCTATAAGGAAATGCTTTCATACTTAGATGGCGAGATTTCTTTAGATGATGCAATCGAATTAATTAAAAAGAACTCTAGAAACTATGCTAAGCGACAGCTCACATGGTTTAGAAGAGAAAAAGAAGTAATTTGGCTAGATAAGACTATCCTAACAGATGAATCTCAGCTATTAGAATATATCTTTTCATGCTTAAAAGAGAAAGGAATAACAAAGTGTTAGAAATGTACAAAAGTTTTGGAATTTCTGAGGAGGTTCTAAAATATGGTGAAGCAATCATAAAGGATTTGGAGGAGCGATTTAAAAAAATCGATGAAGTTGCTGAATACAATCAGCTAAAGGTTGTAAGAGCTATGCAGGAGCATAGAGTAGCAGCTGAATGTTTTAATACATCTACAGGATATGGTTATGATGATGTGGGACGTGATACCCTCGAAAAGGTTTACGCTACTGTATTCAAGGCAGAGGACGCACTTGTTCGACCACAGATTACATGTGGAACTCACGCACTTGCCCTTGCACTCATGAGTAATCTTAGACCTGGTGATGAGCTTCTTTCGCCAGTTGGGAAGCCATACGATACTCTTGAGGAGGTAATCGGTATCAGAGAGTCAAATGGTTCCCTTGCAGAATATGGCATCACATATGCTCAGGTAGATCTTCTTGAAGATGGTGGATTTGATTATGATGGAATCAAAGCAGCTATCAACGAAAGAACAAAACTTGTTACAATTCAGCGTTCAAAGGGTTATGCCAACAGACCAACTCTTTCAGTTGAGCAGATTGGCGAGCTTATCAGCTTCGTAAAATCTATTAAGCCAGACATTATTTGCATGGTAGACAATTGCTACGGTGAATTCGTAGAAAAGATTGAGCCAACAGAGGTTGGTGCAGATATGTGCGTAGGTTCACTTATTAAAAACCCAGGCGGCGGACTTGCCCCTATCGGTGGTTATATTGTAGGAACAAAGAAATGTGTAGAAAACGCTGCTCACAGACTTACTTCTCCAGGACTAGGAAAGGAAGTTGGCGCATCTCTAGGTATTATGCAATCCTTCTATCAGGGATTTTTCATGTC
>JAILKL010000071.1 GCA_024693775.1 Pseudobutyrivibrio sp. | reverse complement strand
TTCATGATATATTAAATTTCGCTAACGCAAATCAATTTACTATTTGCTTTATGGAGGAAAGAAATGAAGAAGTTTAAGAGAATTCTTAGCACAGTACTTTCACTTGCTATTGTTGTAACACTGTTTGCAACAAACTCTAACGCAATCACTGCAGACGCAGCAGGAGTTGCAATTGGTGGCGTAGTTATCCAGGGTTCAGATGTAGTGGTTGCCACATCAGGAACAGCTTCATCTGAAGATGGCGCATTTCACTTAGTTGCATCAGATGCAAACCAAAATGCACCAGCCGGAACAGACGTTGCTCAGGTGCCTGTAGCAAACGGAGCTACATTTACAGTTCCACTTGGAAAGAATACAGCAGCATCATTATTATTTAAGAAATTCACTATTTGTGTAATGAAGGGTGGAGCACTTTCTCCAGTATCAAATAGTATGTTCATAACAAATCCAGAGGGATGCGCTACTGTAGCAGCAGCTCGTATGGATTATGGCAAAAAAGGTATCATGCCTGCACTTGATGTAGCTACTGCTAACAAAAATCAACCACGCGACCTAGGTTGTCAGCAGGTTACCCTCACACTTCCATTGTCATGGATTTCAAATGGTGGTGGAGCATATTCCTACAACGGTCAGGTATACCATTTTGAAACAGCAAAGCTTTCTGGCTATGACTACTCAGTCAGAAAATACAACAACATGGGTTGTCAGGTAACCGTCATTATCGTAGTTGATCAGGCTGCTCAGACAGAATTCATTAACCCATACTCATACGATGGACTAGGTGCGCACAACTATTATGGTTTGAATGGTGCCACAACTGAAGGCCTTAATATTTTAGGTGCAGCTGCATCATTCCTTGCCAACAGATGGTCTGGAAGAGGCTTTGGTCAGGTAGACAACTTTATTATTGGTAATGAGGTAAATGCATGGACAGACTGGAACTACATGAACTGCGGTTCTTTAGATGCATTTACACAGCAGTATACAAACGCTTTCCGTGTAATGTACAACGGAATCAAATCTGAAAACGCCAGTGCAAATGTATATGTTTGTACAGACCAGCAGTGGAACAAGGCTAGCGCCTCATTCTACTATTCTGGAAAGTCATTCCTTACAAAGTTCAACACAATGATTTCATCAACAGGAAACATTGACTGGAGACTTGCTACACATGCATACATGACACCACTTACAAGTGCTACACCATGGGCTAGCACAAGCAATCTTACACACAGCCAGAACTCACCATTTATTTCTCTTCAGAATATAGAGGTAGTTACTGATTTCCTTTCACAGCCAGCATACCTTTCACCTACAGGTGCTGTACGTACTGTAAAGCTCTCTGAGCAGGGATACACATCACTTACTGGTGAGCAGTACCAGGCTGCAGCCGTTGTTTATGCATACCTAGTAGCTATGAATAACAGCCACATTGACGGCTTAATCATCTCACGTGAAAAGGATGAACCAGTAGAAATCGCACAGGGTCTTGCAAATGGTCTCTGCAACGTAGACGGCTCTAAGAAAATGTCATATAGCTTCTACCAGAATGCAGGTGATCCAAACATCATCGCACAGGCCAATGCTATTGCAGGTGTAGACCTTAACACACTTATTCAGCCAAGATAATTAGACATCAAAAAAGTGTCGCCCAATTGGGTGACACTTTTTTTGATGTTATTTAATTTTTCGTGAAGGCTGAGAAAATATCAATACCAGCTGCCATTTTCTTGAGCTCAGTTAGGTGAGCCTCCATGTACTTTTCAAGCTCCTGTACTTCCAGGGCTGCGAAGCCATTGTTTGCAGTAATTTTGCAAGCCGGGATTTTTCCTTCGGCTGTGCGTACGCCATCTGTAAAGGATACAAATGCATATTTTTTGCCTGCTTTGTCTTGGCATATTGCCGAGACCGACATGTTTAATTCACCTTTGTTATTTTCCATAGGCTCCCCCGTATTTTACTGCTTTGCTGCTGCAATCTCTTCCTCAAGCCATGCAATGACATCATCAAGTCCCTCGCCAGTTTTACCGCTGACAAAGAAAATCTTTGCATTTGGATTGAGCTTAAGAATACGTTCTGTTACCTTTTCTTTGCTAAAATCAAAGTATTCAAGTGTATCAATTTTATTAATTAAGAAAACATCACCTACTTCAAACATAAGTGGATATTTGAGCGGCTTGTCATCTCCTTCTGGAACTGAGAGAAGTACAACATTTTTGTTGGCTCCCACGTCAAATTCTGCTGGGCAAACAAGGTTGCCAATATTTTCAAGAATTAAAAGATCAAAATCCTTTGTGTCATATTCTTTGAGAGCACGGGTAGCCATGTCTGCATCAATATGGCAAAGTCCCATATTGTGAATCTGGATAGATTCTACACCTGTAGCATCAGCTACACGCTGTGCATCGATGCTTGTCTCGATATCTACATCCATCTCACCAATCTTATATTTGTCCTTCATTCTGTTGATAAGTGCAGATAGTGTAGTAGTTTTTCCTGAACCAGGACCACTCATAACATTAATAAAGAATGTTCCCTGCTCCTTCATTTGTTTTCTGATGGCTGCAGCTGCTGATTCGTTTTCAGCAAATACACTTTCACCAATTTCAATTACTTTAACGTTTCCCATTATAAATACTCCATTCCACGGTCAATCGACCGGTTAGTATTAGTTTATCACAGATTTAAAATCTTTTCTCATCCTCAAATTGAGCTCTAATATAATCTACAAATTCTAATGCAGCATCGCTAATCATACCGTTTTCGTTGGTAAGAACACCAAACTCTATTGGGCCATTTGGATTTTTTACCTTTAAGCCTGGGCCATAGCCGTCTGCATAGCTATTGAAGCTGTCCGCGCTCATGTTAGCTAGGTGGTTGCGCTCTAGCATGGCATGCATTACATAATCACTATTCGTGATGACACCGATACTATCTCTTATATCCACAGGATGCCCATCCTCTGTTTCCCATGTACTATGTCTAATATACTCGTCCTGCTCCGACTGTATAAACTTTAGATTATGTATTAAATCTATAGAAATATCCTTTATAGATTTGCTGTCCTCAGGCTGCATGTAAATCATACCATCCAAAGTCTTCAAGCTTTCAAAATTTAGCTGATATTTTTTGAGCTCGTATTCAAACTGAAGGCGCTCATCTGGGAAAATATAAATAAATCCCACCTCGTCCTCCATCAAACGAATTCTGTCCACAATGGCATGAGTGGTATCAGCATGTACGCTGTAGCAATTGTCGTCCTTGCTATGTAATTCATAAAAATCAGAAAAACAATTGGCCAGCCATGAGCTGTGGTTTGCACTGATTTTTACTACGCTACGTTTTTCCCCTCTGCTATCATTTTGAAGCTGCTCAAAGCCTGCAACCAGTTCACTTGCTCTGGCATGAAATCTTTTTCCTTCGTAGGTCAAAGCTATGCCTTTTCGCTCCCTTTGAAACAATGGATAGCCTAATTCATTTTCTAATGCTCCAACAACCTTGCTGACACTAGACTGTGTGGTGTAAAGTACCTTGGCTGCCTCGCTAAAGGATCCTACATCAGCAGCAACAACAAAATATTTCAGCTGTTTGATTTCTATCATTAGTTCCCCTTTTTAGCTACAATGCTAAACATCTTATCTGGAATATAAAACTCATCGCGTTCAATAAATATTCTATCACCAAAAGTTGTATCAACATCCACCTGAGAAAAACCAACTTCATTTAAAATATGCTCATCCCAATGTGGACGATCTAACATACTAATAGTAAGCATGTGGTATATATCGTGGCACTCATCCTTTAAAGCATCTTCGATTTTGCTGTGTGCCAAGTTTTCTGGGCTCTTTAGATTGTGAGCTCCCTTTGCGTATTCTGCATCAAAATTAAGCAAAAAACCACCTTTTTTAAGAACCCTGTGCCATTCATGATATGCTTCTACCGGATGTGGCAAGGTCCATGTAAGATTTCTTGAAATAACTACATCAAATTCCTCATCTGCAAAATTAAGATTTTCTGCATCTCCGGCTACAGCCTTGACTCTGCTATTATCCAATCCGTATATACGAATCATTTCATTTGCCTTTGATATCATTTCATCTGTCAGATCTATGCCAGTAATATCATGTCCCTGATTTCCTAATATAACCTCAAAAAAGCCTGCTCCACATCCCACATCTAGAATCTTTAGTGGTCTATCACTTGGAATAATTTTGTATATTTCATTTTTCCAACGAGCTGCTTTTTCACTTTCTATCTCATCATGTCTTAGATCAAAAAAGCCATTCGCTCTTTTGGTCCAATAGCTTTCTACTCTATCCTTTATATTGTCTGCCTCGTCTTCGAAAGCTATATAGTGTAATTCACCCATTATTTGTATTACCCTTTCACTACTCTAACCATAAAAAGTGGTGTAGATGAATAATTAATCAATTCCTTTTTCGAATAAAGTAACTGTCCTATGTTTTCCTGAACACTGACCTGACCTGCAGATATACTATCAAGAAATTCCTTGTCCCAGGCTGGTCTAACACAGCCTGTCATTGGCATACGTCTGGCAATATCTTCCATAACATCGAAATTTTCGCCCACATTATAATCCTCGAGACAGCTGTCCTTTACATTTTGTCTGTCATGCTCAAAGGCTGCGCGGCTATCCTCATCCACCAGATATGCGTACCAATTTGCATCAAACACCATCATAAGCCCACCTGTCCTTAGGGCCCCTAGCCATTTTTTGTAGGCCTCATCAGGATGTGGCAAGTTCCATGTAAGGTTTCTAGAGATAATCACATCATAATCCTCTGCAAACGGAAGATTTTGGGCGTCTCCCTGCACAAAGCTTATGCTGTCCTTTAATTCCTTTGCATTTTTCTTTGCCTCTTCAAGCATGGTCTCTGCGAAATCAAAGGCTGTAACCGAATATCCCAGCTCCGCCAATATTATTGATAAAAAGCCAGGGCCTGCACCTATATCTAGCACCTTTATAGAGGATTTTTCTCTTGTGCCATATACCGCCTCAATCTGCTCATTTAAAAATGTCGACCAGGTTTTGTGCTGCACACCCTCTAGCTCTTCTTTATTTACATCCGAATAGCCTGTGGCTCTATTCAGCCAATATTCTTTATTCTCTTCTACTATATTTTTTATTTGATTCATAATTATTTATAACTAAATATTGTTACTAATCACCAGGTGAATAGTAACAATATATTTTTCCCGAATATTTATTTTACTGCATTTATGAAATATTCTCTAGATGCTAACCTAATCTTGCCCTAAAGTGTATTTTTGTCCTCTAAGACTATGCATATCATTTAAGAGGCGAATTGTATAATCACTGGTAGGCGTATCCAAAACCTGTTTGGCATTTCCATAATCCATAATGGCACCGTCTTTTATAACCAATGCCTTGTCAGCTATGGTCGAAACTATTTCGATATCATGTGTTACTAAAATGATTGCTGTATTATACAACTCTCTTAATCTAAGTAATTCTTCAATAATTTGATTTCTTGATATGTTATCAAGAGCACTGGTAGGCTCGTCTGCCAGCAAAAGCCTAGGCTTCATAAGCATTGCCATGGCAATACTCACTCTTTGATTCATTCCACCAGATAACTCAAATGGATAACTACTCCAGATTTTTTCTGGATCCCTAAGATTTAACGTGCCAAACATCTCTATAGCACATTCTTTTATATAAGACTTCTTTACCTTTCCATGAGCTCTCATGCTCTCCACAATCTGATCTCCTATTGTTCTAATAGGACTCAAATATGCAGATGCATCCTGAAAAATCATGCCAATTTCTGGACCTCTGATTTTTCTGTATTCCTTTTCCTTGATTTGAGTAAGATTTTTTCCATCAAAAATAATTTCACCCTCAGTAATCTCTCCCTGATTACTGAGGATGCCCATGATTGATTTTATGATGGTGGATTTCCCGCTGCCTGATTCACCAACAACACCTAAAATCTCACCCTTATTTAATGAAAAACTCACATCACGGACAGTTTCTTCACCTTCGAAGGAAATACTTATTGAATTGTATTCTAATAATTTATCCACTAGTGAGTTTCTCCTTTTATTAATTAATATCTAGGTCAGCTGTAAACTCATAATAGTCACAAGGGCATGCCTTGAGACCTGTAACATTTGATTTTGAAATCATGCTCATCTTTAAGAAGGAGCAGAAGATAAATGCATCATCATCAACTATTTCCTGCTGCATCTTGATAGCAATATCAGATCTTTCGTCCGCATCACAGGTAGAATTCATTTCCTTTGCTAATTCCTCTAAATCAGCATTGTAATAGCCTCCTCTATTTTTAACAGACGACTCTAATGCATGTGTATTGAAGAAATACATTGGATCTCCGATACCACATGTTACAAATGCAGATGCATATACATCCCAGCCATCCTTTTCAGCAACAATTGTACCATGGTCAGCTGTAATATTTAACTGCACATCTATACCAAGTTCTTTTAATGAAGCCTGTGCACTTTCTGCAAGAAGTGGAAGCTCCTGACGGCTAGGGTAGCTAATCCAATTGATAGAAAGCTTTTTGCCATCCTTTTCTCTGATACCATCTCCATCACTGTCTACCCAGCCAGCATCTTCAAGAATCTGCTTTGCCTTTTCAGGATCATAGCTCTTTGCCTGAACCTTTTGACCACCAAATGAAAATGTATCTGGGAATGCGCCCTCTCCAACATAACCGTAGCCATTTAATAACGTATTTACGAATCCTTCTTTATTGATACCCATTGCAATAGCTTCACGTACTGCTGCATCAGAAATAATAGGTGAATTGTAATTCATCTGTAAGAAGAATGCACGGCTTGTGGCTGTGCTTGTAAATGTATAATCATCGTTCTCAAAAAGTGGGTAGCTAGCGTATGCCATTCCATATGCTGCATCAATATCACCACTTTGAAGTGCCATGGCAAGTGTATCACCATCGGAAATAGTAAGCACTGTTATCTCATCAAGCTTTACATCTCCGTTCCAATAATTCTCGTTCTTTACAAGATTAAGATGATCATCTGTAACTAATTCTGTAGCAACAAATGGACCAGTTCCCACAACCATGCCATCATTCACACCAGCTGCAACATCTACAATACATCCATATGGATCACATAAATAATTGATTAATGTAGGCTTTGGCTCAGTTGTTTTGATAGTAAGCTCAAGCCCATCTGCTGTAATAGAGTCGATTGCTAAATCTCCTGCTGCACGCTCATGAACAGCAATCAAATCCTCAAGACAATCCTTTACTGCATTTGCATCACATACCTTGTTATTTGAGAAAACGATATTGTCCTTTAATTTGATTTTCCAAGTAAGGTCATCCACATTTTCATAGCTCTCTGCAAGCCATGGTGTAAGCTCCATATTGTCATCAAATTTGAATAAGGTCTCTCCTATACCATAACGAATGGTAGCCCATCCGCAATAAGCCTCGTGTGGATTTACATTTCCCTCTTCATTTTCTGCATTGAAGGTTGTGTCACCAAAAACGAGTGTCTTTTTGCCGTTGTCGGCGCTATCACTTTCTTCCTTAGTGCTGCCACACCCTACAAACACTGATGCTGTCAAAACAGCTGCCAGCATCATAGCTATAAACTTTTTCATTTCATACTCCTTGTACCTTGTTTTATAATAAAATCCTTTAAAATTTTATTTGCTAATTATTTAATTTAGGATCAAAGGCATCTCTGATTGAATCCCCAAATAGATTGAAAATAATTACTGAAATAAATATTGCTAATCCCGGTGAAAGTACCACCCAAGGACAGGTCTGTAGCATACTGCGTCCTGTGGACATCATGCTGCCCCACTCAGCCACTGGTGGCTGTGCGCCTAGTCCAAGGAATGACAAACCAGCCAACTCCATCAACATGGTTCCAATATCCAAGACTGCTGTAACTAATATAGGTCCCCAGATATTTGGCAAAATATGATTTTTCATAATACGTATATGCGAATCCCCGATTACAACTGCTGCTGTAACATAGGTTGAATTCTTTACTGCCAGAGTCTGACTGCGGGCGATTCTGGCGTATTTAGGCCAGCTGATGAGTGCCAACGCTACAACCGCATTTGCCACTCCGCCTCCCATTATTGCTGCAATAGCTATGGCGAATACAAGTCCTGGAAAAGCTAAAAACATATCAGAAATTCTCATGACTAGCATATCGATTTTGCCTCCGAAATATCCACAAACAAGACCGATTATTGTACCCACTATTGAAATGATAGCAACCAGCGACAATGTTGAAATAATACTGATTCTGGCCCCCATTATTATTCTAGAAAACATATCTCTACCGTAGGCATCTGTTCCCATAATATGAACACCATCTGGTGCTAGATATGCACTATTTAAATCCTGCTGCAATGGGTCAAATGGGCAAAATTTATCAGCAAAAATAGCCACTATAATCATTCCAAGTGCCAACAAACCAAATAAAATTAATCTAAGCTTTATCCCCTTTTTATTTTTCATCATAAGCTTTTATCCCCCAATCTAATTCTAGGATCTAAAAGTCTATAGGATAAATCCGTAATGAGATTGACCATAACATATATAATGGCCATCCACATAACATAGGCCTGAATTATTGGATAGTCGCGCATATTAATGGCATCGACTGCCATTTTACCTACGCCATCCCACATAAAGATAGATTCGATAATAGCTGTACCGCCCAAAAGACTGCCGATAGACAATGCCAGCAAGGTGATGATAGTTACCAGACAAGCTCTAAGAACGCTCATAAACAAAGTAACTGAAAATCTAACACCCCTGGCCTTTGCGCCTATAATGTAATCCTTATCAAGCTCATCTAAGATGGTGGCACGAATCTGCCTCATGTATTTGGCACTCATGGCAATAGCCAGCGTCAATGTAGGCATGGCCAGACTCTCTATGCTAATTCCTCGGGAAATAATTGGGAATAATTTCAATTGGATACCTAAAAAATACATCAAAACAAGTGCCACAAAAAAATTGGGCATACTGTTTCCTATGAAGCTAAGAAGTCTGATGATGTAATCAATTATTTTGTTTTGATAAACCGCCGAAATTATTCCCAAAGGAATGGAAATGACAATGGTTAAAAGTATCGATGATACAGTGAGCAATATGGTGGCTGGAAGCTTTTCTATAAAGGTATCAAAAACATTTTTGCCTGATACATAGCTCACTCCCATATCTCCGTGAAGAAGATTTTTTAGCCACACAAAATACTGAGTAATCATGGGCTTATCTAGCCCCAGCTCCTCTCTTGCTGCATTTAGCTGAGCCTCAGAGACAACTTGACCTGTATTTTGCATTTTTTGCTCTATAACATCACTACCTGCCAAACGCATCATTGCGAATGATAGAAATGTAATTGCAAACAATATTGGAATTAATTGTAGAATTCTTTTACATGTATATTTCAAAAAAAACCTCTTATTTATCCTTTGTGCATTCTTTATAGTATATTCTATAATGGAATGTGAGCAAGGTAAATAAGAGGTTTTTATTATTCATTTTTTGACTGTTAATATTCCTAATAGGAATATATTCTCATCAATAAAATTTTGGATCGAGTCATGGTAATAGATTTTTAGTTATTACCAAGCACCACCACCACCGCCGCCGGAGCCTCCTCCGGAGCTTCCTCCTCCAGAGAATCCACCTCCTCCAGAGTTTGGTGATGAGGTGAAGGTTGTGCTCTCTCTTCTCATCATGCTTGTAAAGCTGCGATTAAACATATATGGATTGTATGGTGTTACGCCATAGTACCAGGTTGGTTGAGGGATTGGGATAGCCAATGCCTCAAACTGCTTAATCCATTTATCGCTTAGGCCAAAGGCATATGCGTAGCCTAAAATATCAAAGTAATAATTTGGATTTTCCTGGCAAAGCATTTGAAGCTTATCGAGCTCAGCTTTTTCAATAAAATTCTTAAAGCCTAACACTCTACCATACATTTCTATTTTGTCCCCGCGTCGCTGCCCCTTTGTTGTGGCTGCCATGCCAAAGACAGATGCTATTACAGTAGCTGCAAGTCCGATTAACGGCTGACAGCCTGCTAATAGAGAAAACATAAATAGTGCTAATGGAACACATAGCATTATTATCTTTTTGCTAATTGTACTTTTAAATCTATAAAGCACTGGGAATACCCAGACTGCTGCAATGAAATAAATTTGTACATTGTCAACAACTTCACCACCTGTCAGGTAACACCCAATAGCTAACAATCCAATGTACGAAAGGACAGCCAAAATCCATCCAAGAGCCATATATATCTTTGATGATGTTTCAAGCTGGTCCTCTGCAACTGGCTGTAGGCTTGTTTTAACAGTCTCTATAGTCCTGTAAAATCTATTCTCTAGAGATTTATCAGAAACCTTTCTACCACTAATACTCTTTTTAAACATTCCTGTTAAAAAGATTTGCTCTTCTCTAGTAAGCCCAGAAAAATCATCATTTTTCAGTACAAATGAATAGCTTCTATCCACTTCTTCTATAATATCTATGTAGCCTTTATTGGCAAGATATGGCAAAAGTGAAATAGCTTTTGAAGGAGCCTTTGCAGTATAAATAGTTTCTGCCTCTACAGGAGTAATGTTGTTTGGTGGATAAAATTCTACCACCTCAACTGGCTGCTTTGGTTTCTTTAAAACAGAATATATAGCAGCTAAAATACCTAAAATTATTATTAAAATAATAACTCCAGTATATGGGCTCTTGTACTCAAAATATCCATCTGGCAATGTGGCACGAATAGTTATCCCCTCACCTGCCATAAGCGGATTGAGATATTCACCTGTGATTGTAAGATTATTCACCTCAAACTTTAGGTAATCCACATTGTAGCCTGAGTATCCTATAGAGCCTGTTGAATAACCTATTGTGGAGGTGTCAAAATCCTTTGGCATTTTAACTGTCCATGTAACATGGTCAATAGGACATTCCCACTCAGTACCAACAATATTAAAATACAACTCATCCTCATTTTTCAAAGGATCTGGAGTATCTATGCAATATGTATAGCTAAATGTATAGGTGCACTCTCCTGTATATTCTTTGTCTGCAGAACCAATTGTTACAGTTTCAAATTTAGAGCTTTTTTCTGTATCTGCTATATCCGAGATAGCATCATCAGACTCTACCTCTAGATTTTCGATATGAGCTCTAACATTTGAGCTGGAACCGTCTGCTCTTTCTCTGGTATGATTCAGGGTAAATTTTCTAACTGGACCATGGTGAGGACGAACAAAATCATACACATATGTTTCCACTATGTCGTATGTATTGTCCTCGTTTACAGTGATATTTACATCCATATCCTTGATGTAATAATCATCATAGTCCGAGTAAGCCTGGGCTGCTGCAGGCTCTAATATAAATGCCACAAGCACCAACATAAGCGATGCAAGTGGCATTAATCTTTTCAATATTTTAGAATTCAACTTTAACATTTTCTCTCTCAGCGTTATCTGTTACCTCAAAGAAAGCAAACTTCTCGAAATGTCCCATGTTTGCAATAATAACTGTAGGGAACATCTGAATCTTTGCGTTGAAAATCTTAACACAGCCATTATAATATTTTCTCGCATTTGCTATATCATCTTCGATTCTAGAAAGCTTTTCCTGTAGATCTCTAAAGTTTGCATCAGCCTTTAGATTAGGATACTGCTCAGCTAAAGCAAAGATATTTCTAACAACTCCTGTTAATTGTCCCTCTGCGCTAGCAATCTCATCCTTGTTTCCAGAAGCGTATGCATTCTGACGAGCAGCAACAACCTTTTCAAGTGTATCAGCCTCATGTGCTGCATAGCCCTTTACTGTTGCAACAAGATTTGGAATTAAATCGAATCTCTTTTTAAGATATACATCCATTGTAGAGAAGCCTTCCTCTACCTGTGTTCTTAACTGAATAAGTGAATTATATGTACCGATAGCCCATAAAACTATAAGTACCACAATTACCAAGATAATGATTCCAAATACCATTTTCTTACCTCCCTTATATGTATTGAAAATATAATAACAATTAACGAATCAAAAATCAACATTAATTAGTATTTTACTACTTACATAAATCTTTCCATAACCTCAGTTGTATGCATTGAAAGCATACCTGCTGCAAAAGCTTCCATTATTTCTGTATAGCTATCATCAATGAACATGATTTCATCCATATTGTAACCATCGCGCTCTGCTATCATTTTCATAATGAGAATCTTTTTATGTCTGCTTTCTGTGGAAATCAAATCACCGTGGTGCTCGAAAATTCCCGGATAGCATTCCTTTAATCTATTAAATTTGGAATTGTATTCAAAGGAATTAGAACACTCTGTAAGACCATAAATCTTTACTCCATGATTAAAGCATAAATCCTCCACAAGATTTTTTACTCCCTTTGGAGCCTGACATCTAATGTACGCATTGTTGTCGATATTGTACTTGAGCCAGTCATCCTGATTCTCGAAGCCTACAATTCTCTTGCCCATATCGTTATACATTTTAAGACATAATAATGTGTTATCCACATCTCCAAATAACACTTTGATTTTGTTTAACTTTTCCTGCATAATGGCCTCCTTTAGAGCTTATCTAGCCTTTCTTCTTTCTATTCCTCTTTCGCTATAATAATTATATTTTTCCACATACATAAGCATATCTGCTTTCTTTTCCAGATCTGTAATTGTGCTGTTTGGATAATTCCAAATTGGAGCATAGCCCAAGGAAATAGAAACCTTTTCTATTAATTTTCCATGCCAATTTTTTACTTCCTTAGAAATATCCTCACTGATTTTTTCTGGAGTCTTTGTATATGTTATTGCGAAAAATTCATCCCCTCCAACTCTATATACTTTACCATTATCTCCTATAGCTTTTGTCAAACACTCAGCAGCCCCTTTGAGCAATTCATCGCCTGCTGCATGTCCCATTGTATCATTTGTAGTCTTTAGTCCATTTACATCAATAGAGAAGATTACAAAATCATCGCTTATTCCCTTAGCCTCTATTTCCTCCACGTCCTTATAATAGCATCTTCTGTTGGCAACCTTTGTCAATTCATCGGTATTGGAAATACGAAGTAGCTTTTCCTCTCGTTCCTTTGCCTGATCTATCTGTTCTATAGAATCATGAATAACCGTGTAATTGCTCATTAGATGGGTCAAAAATCTTTCTGAAACCCTTCCCACACCACTTCCGGCGATGGTCATAATAATTGTTTCTATGGTGTAGCCACCTATAATATTCAAAAAATATGAATGGGCCCCATAATAATCTGTCCTAACCTCAGCATAATATGGCGAAACCATCCATAATGCCAATACCATATAGACGTAATTCATGATTACTGTGAAGTAAAATATCCTGCTTTCACAAAACAGTAGACTAAGTAAAGGTACAAAAAACCAGGTAATGTGAATATATATGTGTGCATTAGTCATGTACACCAATAAAATATCAAGTGCCACCAAGGCAAATGCACTGGTATATATACTGTAAGGATGCTTCTTTACTAAAAAAGAATGAACTATAGCCAAAATAACCATATATATAGAAATATATACACAGGTCATGTATGAAGCCTCTGGAAATATATTTATAAATATTCCAAGGGCAATAGCTGGACCAGTAAGAAAACATGCCCACATAATATGATTCAATAAAATATTGATTCGTTTTCTGTTTTCTTTTAAAAACCCTTTATATTCAAAAATGCTATTTTCTAGTAAACTCATTTAGCAAACTTCTCCTTATAAAACAACCCCTTGTTCCAATAATTCGTATTACTAAATTTCCTGATTATTATTACCTTCTAGATATGGTAATAAAAACTCATGATATAACATATCTAAAATGGCAACTGTTGGTATAGCAAGCAAAATTCCTACCACTCCAAACATTTTACCACCAGCTACAATTCCAATTAATATCCATAATCCAGAAACACCCAGTGAATCTCCAAATAGCTTTGGTTTGATAATATAGCCATCTAAGATTTGTAATATAGCTGTAAAAGCCAGAAAAGCACCTGCGCACCATGGCTCTACTAATAATAGTAAAAATCCTCCCAAGGCCGCTCCAATTAATGGACCGAAGGTAGGAATAATATTTGTAACTGCTACGATTACAGAAACTAGGCCTACATATGGCAAGCCAGATACAGTCATAAATATCGCATTTACGATACCAATAATCATGGCATCCACAAGATTGTAAACAATATATCTGTTTAGAATTTTATTGCTTTTACGAAGTACGTATGCGACCTTATCGTAATTACCTTTAAAAACAGCCTTTAAAAATCTCTTACCACCTTTTATTAATTTATCCTTTTCAGCAAGAAAATAAATGGACAAAACAAATCCAATAAGTCCAGTGCTGATAGCCTTTCCCACATCCACAGTGGTAGTCATAATTGTATCAATATTTTCTTTTACATATTTAGAAACACTGCTGAAAATCTCTCCTGAAGATTTATTTAACGCGTCTAGATTAATAACAGTTGAAGATATACCAATACTATCTAAGCTTTCCTGTAATCCTGCCACATAATCATCAAGGTTTTCAGTGAATGTAAATACGCTGTCCACAAGCTGTGGAACCACCATCACTGTCAAAAAAACTATCATAATAATAACTGCAATAAATGCGGCAAAATTTCCCATTAAAGCTTTAAGACTATCTTTTTTTATTTTACAAAATACTCGGTTTCTAAAGAAAAGCGATAAAGGATTAATAATATATGCTATTACAGCACCTAAAAATACTGATGAAAAAAATCCTAAAAAAGTTCCAATCGCATTTAATACTACGTTTAAGCGAATTAATATTACCAAAAGTACCACTCCAATGCATATTGCTACTGCAAGTGTATACCATGATTTATCTTTAATATTTTTCATCTGCACCTCCAGATAATCGTTTTATTTTATACGTCCACTTTCCTTCATTTCCTTTTCAAAAGCCTCTGGATTTTTCAAGTAATAATCCTGATGCTCTTCCTCGGCCTTGTAAAAGCTTTTGAATTTTTCTAAAGCAATCTGTGTTTTCTTTCCAGATTTTTCTTCTAATTCTTTTATCTTTGCCTGAGCCATCTCAAGCTCTTTATCATTTGAATAATAAATTGCTAAAGTGTATGAAAATCCCTTGTCAATATACTGACCTTCGCCATCAAATGGATCTACATTAGCTAGGTAAATATCCAATAGCTTATCGTAGGAAACATTTTCTTCTTTGTAGGTCAATTCAATTGTCTCTCTGTGTCCTGTCTTCTGAGCTTTAACATCCTCATATGTAGGATTGACCTCATCTCCACCTGAGTATCCACAGGTAACCTGGTCAACTCCATAAATTTTATAAATTGGTGTTACGCACCAAAAACATCCTCCCGCGAAATATGCCTTCATAAATAAGTCCTTTCTATGCATGTCATTTATCGCTGTATACCCTTAAATACCAACAATAATCAATTTTATTATAACTTAATTTAGTATTACTTGTGAATACCTACACAATTTTCGAAACTTGTAGGATATAAACTACTAAATAAATTTTGCTAAATAGATTTGCAAGCAATATAATTTTAACCTATCCTTATAGCAAATTACGACAATAAAATGTAAACATATTGCAAATAATTACTGTTATAATAATTTAAGACTTTCATTTTTCTGATGAAAACAGAAATACATATAATGATTATAGGAGTTTTTATGATTCAAGATATCAAGCCACACAATTTAATAAATAACTACAACCCACAAGCAAGAGCATCTAGCGACAGCCCCATTATTATTCATTCCAATGGCAAATTTCTACTTCATATAGACGAGGATCAAAAGACTATTGAATATCCTAGATACAAGGATTTATCCAGCTTTAAATTAGAGAATCTTACATATCTATTTAAAATTGATGAAGAGGAATTTTTTTATTATCCAGGAGATGAAAATATTTTATTACCTGGTTTTGATTTTTATGATATGAAGCATCTTAGAAATTATTACCTTGATCCAAAGCATTATGTTTTTGCTGCATACACAGCAATTCAGCTGGTGGAATGGTATGAGGGTACTGTATATTGTGGAAAATGTGGTTCCAAAAATGGCAATTCCCTTACAGAGAGAGCAAGAATATGCCCTACCTGTGGAAAAGTTATCTATCCACGCATCAACCCTGCCGTAATCGTAGGTGTTACAAACGGCGATAAGCTTTTACTGACAAAATATAAGGTAGGATTTGCACATAATGCATTAGTAGCTGGATTTACAGAAATCGGTGAAACGGTAGAAGAAACTGTTCAGCGAGAGGTTATGGAAGAAACTGGCCTAAAGGTAAAAAATATCCGCTATTACAAATCCCAGCCATGGGGCATAGCCAGCGACATTTTAATGGGATTTTTCTGCGATGTAGACGGAGATTCAACCATTACAATGGATGAATCAGAGCTCAAATATGCTGAGTGGGTAGCTAGAGAGGATATTGTATTGCAGCCTTTGGAATATAGCCTCACTAATGAAATGATGAAACTTTTTAAATATAATAATCATCTGACTTTTAATACTGAAGGTCATCATAATAATTAATTTATAGATTCTTGCTGACAATTTCATTGTTTAGTCAGCAAGAAGTCAGAACTTCTTGTGGGCCACTAAAGGAAAAAGGCCCACAAGAACTTCTCTTTGCCCAGCAACATTTTCTTTCAGATAACAATGATTTCATTTCCTATTTTAATGAAAATTTATATGCAGCTACTGAGTGTGGATTTACCTCAACCTCATATGAATCTCCATCTCTATAGCAATCTATATTCTTTTCATTCCATATATCTTTAAGCTCTAGTGTAATGTCATCGAAGCATTCATCAAAGATGTCCTCTACATACAATTGGATATTATTTCCATTATCAATAACTCCATTGCATATTTGTTTTTTATTCTTATGAAGATAAACACAGCATTTAATAGGATCTTCAGATAAGTTAAATATTGCAAAAGCGTGTTTTCCTGCTTCTACATTCGAGGATTTCCATACAGCAAAACTCTCATTTCGTACTACCTGTGTGCCATGATATCCGTCCTTTAGTAGCTCTAGTAAATCCTTGTTATTTAATAACTGCAAATCCTTCTCTGACATTTGGGTCAATTCTCCACCGATCATAAGTGGTGATCTAAATATGCACCATAGGGTCATCATAGTTTTACACTCATCATATGTAAAATTAGAATGACGCTCATCATTAAAGCCGGCTCCTACCATTCCAATTGGAAGCATATCACAGTCTGGGAAGCATCCAGCCTTTACATGATCCTGCCAAAGCTCACAGCGATAGAACATGTTTTTAAGTAATTCCCAATTATCCCAAAAGTCATCAGTGATTCTCCACATATTTGCATTATCACAGTAGTGGAACGCCTTATCTATATGGGCTGGACCTGGAGAAAGGCTAAGCACTATTTCTCTACCAGAGTGCATAATGGCCTTGTGTAACATTTTAGTTTCATGCCAACCACTAAATGAGTCATTTCTGTACATCCAGGAATCACATATATCATCACACTTAATAAAATCAACACCCCAATCTGCATACAAACATATCAATGAATCGTAATATGCCTGTCCAGCAGCGGTATTTTTCACTCCATACATATCAGGATTCCATCCACATATACTGCTCCAGTCTGCTACATCGGCAGCTGTAATTATCTTTCCATTCATTGTAAGTGGAATATTTTTTCCTTGAAGCTTTGACTCTTTGATATCAAGTATAGGCATATGCTTTTCTGCAGCTGTTCTAGGAATCCCTCGCATTATATGAATACCAAATTTAAGTCCCAGATCGTGACAATACTTAGCTAAGTTCTTAAATCCCTGCCCACCTTTTGAAGATGGAAATCTCGTAGGACTAGGTAAAAATCTTCCAAAATCATCGATTTCATCATCACCAAAAGGAATATATTGATATTCATCTCTTCTAGTAGCTGCATCATTTGAATACCACTCTATATCTACCACAATGTATTCCCAACCAAATTCCTTTAGATGTTCGGCCATGAAATCTGCATTTGCTTTTACCTGCTCCTCTGTTACCGCAGTATCATAATAATCGTAACTATTCCACCCCATTGGTGGTGTCACTGCAAAATCATTCTTTGTCATTTTGTCCCCCTTAAGTAAATACATTATCCCTTAGCATTATCTATTATGAGACTTTTATTTTCAATAATTCTTTGTCATCATCTGTCAAAAATACCCCCTTTCTATTTTTATGTACTGCAAAGCAGGATTTTTGCAGGCAGATGGAAACATAATTTACACAGTGTTAGCTTATAATTTTTGTTATGAAAAAATTTGCAAAATACATCTACAATTTAATAACTGTTTTTGTATTCCTCATTTTTCCTATTAATACTAAAGCTTCTGAATTCACTTTTGTTGATACCTCAAAGCAGCTATACACATATGATGAAATGGTTGAGGATATCATAAATCTTGCTGTTGGACATGAGGATAGAATAAGCTATGAAAGCCGTGCTGTTACTTCTCAAGGTCGAAACATATGGCTTATTAAATTTGGAAATTTACAGTCCGAAAACAAAATTCTCATTACAGCTTCTATTCATAGCCGAGAATATATGACTTCTCAGTTGGTTATGAAAATGCTAGAGGAGTATGTCTTAAACTATGATGTACCAAATGCCTCAGGCACAACCTATCGCCAATACTTTGCTAATACTTGTTTTTATATACTACCAATGATAAATCCAGACGGTGTATCCATTAGCCAATTTGGCGCAGCTGGTGCCACTCAAGAATTAACTATAAATTGGTTAAACGGCTGCAAAGCAATGGGATATGATTTGACACAAATAAAAGCAAATGCAAATGGTGTGGATTTAAATAGAAATTTTCCAATAGGATTCGGATGTGATAAAAAAACAGCTAGTGTTCCCGGTCTTTCAAATTATCCAGGCGCTGCTCCGTTATCAGAAGCTGAAACTCAGGTAATGGCCATTCTACTAAACGAAAACACTTTTTCAAGTGCCATTAATTATCATTCTATGGGAAATCTGATTTATTATGGAGCAAGTACTAATACTCCTGATGTTGCAAATAGATGTAAAAACATGGCAACCATTGTTCATGCTGTTAATAAGTATAAGATGGTATATTGTGGAGATGCCATAGGAAGTTTTGCTGACTACTTTGGCGCAGTAGAATCCGCACCAAGCATTACCATTGAAATAGGTACAGCTAATCCTGTTCCCATTAAACAATTTTCAAATATATATAATAAAAATATTAACGTATGGCCAATTATAGCCAATAGTACTCTCTAATTTATAAAATAAAAATCAAATAGAGATTTCTTTAACAAAGGCAGCTAAAAGCTTTACATTAAGAATTCTCATTACACCACAATAATTATTCTGCCTCACCTAAAACTGGTGTGGTTAGAGTTCTTAGACTTACTGAAAAAAGATTAGCTAATGAAGAAAAATAAGTGTTGATGAAAAAAAAGGATAGCACAACGATAGATGAAAAAATAGAGTATTAGTTTTGGAGCTAATACTCTATTATTTCTGTACGATAGTCAGTGTAACTATTACCTTTAAAAGATATCATAACTTTATTGTTATCTAACCATGTTACGTTATAATCAGCTTTTTCACCATATAAGGCAGGACCATCATCTTCAGAAAGAACTATGTCTGTTTTTTTTGTATTAAAAAACGAATACCGGATGTAAACATCACTAAATGATACAAAACCAATTCCGTTTGTTCTAGTGTATAATTGTATTCCTTCAGGAGAAGATGGTTCTAAATAATAAATGTCGCCGTTAACAATGCGGTCTATAAATGGAGCGAGAAATAATGCAGATATTACGATAATAAAAATTAATTTATATATTCTTTTCATGATATAATGGATAAAAATTGCAATTTGAGTGATAAAAAGTTTCGATGTATCTGAGAAAATTATAAAAAAATTGTACTATATAGTCAACTTCTGAGGATGTATAGGAGCTACAAAAATGGGAATTACTCCTATATATCTTTCTCGTAAGGGTGATACAAAGCTTGAAGGAGTGCAAGTTATAAAATCATTAGATGAATTAGATTTCTAAAGATTTCATGGCTTTGAATGTGCATCCAACTAGAAATGAGGTAAATAAGCTTCTTGAAATTGTGGTCGAAAGCTTTATAATACATAGAGATTTATATGATAGGAGAATCTAGAAGAATTATGAAAAGAAGCAAGAGAAGAAGCAAGAGAAGAAGCAAGAGAATAATATCTATTATTACAATAATAGTAGCACTAGTTTTAATAGTTGGATGCGGAGCTTGGTATGTTCTCAAAAATAGTAGTGAAGAACAGATTAACACAGTAGAGAACAACACTAATGAATCAGTGGAGACTGAAACTGTAGCTACTTCAGAAGCTGAAAACATTGAAGAACAGGATAAGCAAAAAGACGAAACTGGTATGTCACCTGAAGAATTATTCCAGGCATTCTGCGATGGCAAAATCACTGCAGAGGCTCGTTCTTATTATGATGATACTACCTGGACTATGGATAATACTAGTTTTCAGTTTGAGGAAAATACACCAGAGGAGGAGTTAGATCCTACTATAGTGGTAAAAAAGGACGAGCCAGTAGATTTGGACAATGATGGAGAGTTAGAATTCATACTAGAAAATGCATTTTATGGAGATATGTGTTTTGATTGCAAGGATGGCAAGGTTGTATGTTTTTCTCAGGGCGAAGGTACTGCAGCTATGTGTTCATACACTCAGTATGATGGAGCATATTGGATAGTTCATAGTGATACAACTCATGCAGGAAGATGTACTTATGAATTG
>JAILKL010000008.1 GCA_024693775.1 Pseudobutyrivibrio sp. | reverse complement strand
GTTACTTCCAGTTACAGTTGCAGGATTACTATTTAAGTTTATATTTGCAAGTTCTGGAGGTATTGCCAATCAGTTACTAATGACTCTACATATAATTGATGCACCTATTGATTGGCTACTGAATGGCCCAACAGCTATGGTTGCAATTGTAGTAGCTAATATATGGATAGGTATTCCATTTAATATGATGTTACTTTTAACAGGACTAACTACTGTTCCAGCGGATATTTATGAAAGCGCCAAGATTGATGGTGCTAATAAGATACAGACTTTATTTAAGATTACAATTCCAGTAATTAAGCCAGCAATTATGTCAGTGCTTACACTTGGATTCGTATATACGTTTAAAGTATTTGATTTGGTATGGGTAATGACAAAAGGCGGACCAATTAATGCAACTGAGTTGGCATCAACATATGCATATAAGCTTTCATTTGAACAATTCGAGTTTAGTAAGGGAGCCGCATCTGCAAATATATTGTTCCTAATTTTATTTGTAGTTGGAATGTTCTATATCAAATTAATTAATGCAGAAGAGGAGGTAATGTAAGATGAAGCGAGAAAAAAAAGAAAATACTATTAGCTTTATTGTTGGCTTTCTTATTTTCGTCATATTAATGTTCCCTCTTTACTGGATGATTGTTACAGCTCTTAAGACACAGGTAGAGATATTCCAGGTCCCAACACCACTTTGGCCAAAAGATTTAACTTTGGAAGCATTTAAGAGCCAGTTTGCAGAGTCATCTGCAACAATGCAAGGATTTAAAAATAGTTTTTTGATAGCATTTTGCGCAATGACAATTTCTACAGTTTTATCAATTCCGGCCGCCTATGGATTAGCTAGATTTAGATTTGGTTCGAAAAAATTACTTATTTTGTTCTTTTTGATGATGCAGATGTTGCCTTCAACTTTAATTCTTACTCCTTTATATATTATGTTTTCAAAGATGGGGTTACTAAATAATTATTTGGCGCCAATCCTCGCAGATGCTACTTTAGGTATACCTTTCTCCATAATTATTCTTAGAACTTACTTTCTTTCTATTCCTAAAGAGCTAGATGAGGCGGCAGCAATAGATGGCTGCAATCCGGTAACATCATTTTTTAAAATAATGTTACCAATTGCAAAGCCGGGTGTTGTAGTTGCAGCAGTTTTCTCATTTGTATATGCATGGGGGGATTTGATATATGGAATTACATTCATGACAGATCCCAACATGAGACCTATTACATCTAATATTTATAATTATGTGCAGCAGTACCAGACATTGTGGAATGCAACTATGGCATTTGGATTAGTGGCAATATTCCCAATTGTTCTAATATTTATATTTATGCAGAAATATATAGTAAGCGGATTGACTAATGGTGCCGTTAAAGCATAGGAGGATAAATGAAGTATAAAGCAAATTCAACAATTCCAATTAGTAATATTAAAATAACGGATGAATTTTTTAATAAATATCGTGATTTGGTTGGAAATGTAATTATCCCTTATCAATGGGATGTACTTAACGATAGATTAGAGGATGTGGAGACTAGTCATTGTATAGAAAATTTTAAGATTGCAGCAGGACTATCTAATGGCAAATTTAAAGGGGCAGTATTTCAAGATACAGATTTAGCCAAGTGGATAGAGGCAGTGGGATTCTATTTATCCTCTTATGGTCGTGATGAAGAGTTGGAGAAAATAGTTGATGAAACTATAGAATTGATTGCGAAAGCACAACAGCCAGATGGTTATTTAGATACTTATTTCATCATTACTGCTCCAGATAAGAAATGGCAGAATCTGTGTGAAGGACATGAATTATATACAGCAGGTCATTTTATGGAAGCTGCAGTAGCATATTATGAAGCTACTGGTAAGGATAAGCTTATTAATGTGGTTAGAAAGCTCGCTGATTTGTTATGTGAGGTTTTTGGACCTGAAGAAGGAAAATGTCATGGATATCCGGGGCATCCAGAAGTGGAAGTGGGATTAGTAAAACTTTATAGGATTACAGGTGAAAAAAAATACCTAAATTTAGCAAAGCATTTCATAGATATAAGAGGTGTTGGTGATAATTATTTCCTTCAGGAGGAAAAGCAAAAAGATTTTAAACGTATTTTCCCTGAGTTTGCAGATTATGATCCTTCATATTCACAATCGCATATGCCGGTTAGGAAGCAGACAACAGCGGAAGGGCATGCTGTTAGAGCAGCTTATTTATACAGCGCTATGGCTGATGTGGCTGCAGAGTATGATGACGAGGAATTGCTAGAGTCTTGTAAGACTTTATGGGATGATATGGTTCATCGTCGTATGTACATTACAGGAAGTATAGGTTCATCAGGATGGTTGGAGAGATTTACAACTGACTATGATCTTCCGAATGATTGTAATTATTCAGAAAGTTGTGCTTCAATTGCACTTGCCATGTTTGGAAAGAGGATGGGAGAAATTACAGGAGATGCAACTTATTTTGATGAGGTGGAGAGGGCCTTATATAATACAGTCTTATCAGGAATAGCAATGGATGGTAAGGGATTCTTTTATGTAAACCCTTTAGAAATGTGGCCTGATTCTTGTAAGGATCATACATCTAAACTTCATGTAAAAAGTCAGAGACAGAAGTGGTTTGGTGTAGCTTGCTGTCCTCCTAATATAGCAAGAACGTTAGCTTCTTTAGGACAGTATATATATACTGCTAATGCAGATTCGATAGCAGTTAACATGTATGTTTCTAATGAGACTAGATACAAGACAGAAACATCAGATGTATTGATTAATCTAGATAGTAATGTTCCATGGGAGGGGCATGTAACTTTAAAAGTAGATATGGAGGAACTGAATCCATATGAAATTCTTTTAAGAGTTCCATATTATGCTAAGAATTTTAAAGTTATTCTAAATGATAAGGAAATTAATGAATCAGTTGATAAAGGATATTTTCATGTGAAGCTTACTAAAAAGAAATCTTTAATTAATGTAACTTTTGATATGCCTTCTGTATTCATGAGAGCCAACCCAAAGGTTAGAGCTGATTCTGGTAAGGTGGCTGTCATGAAAGGACCATTAGTATATTGTCTTGAAGAAATAGATAATGGTGATAATCTGGCTAGCATTTATGTAAAAACCGATGCTGAAATTACAGAAATTTATGATAACAAGATGCTAGGTGGAACTATGAAATTATCATTTGAAGGAGCTAGATTAGAGGAAAATGGATGGGATTCACATACTCTATATTCACCTCAAAGTACAAAACTACAGAAAGTAAAAATAACAGCAGTTCCATATTGCTATTGGGGAAACCGAAAAGTGAGTCAGGAAATGCTAGTTTGGATGAAAGAATTATTATATTAATTAGGAAATAAAGAGGACCGAGAATAAGGTCCTCTTTTCTTGTACATAGGTTGACATGCCTAACTGTAAAACTTAAAATTAAAGTTAGTCTTTATAAACATAAGAGGAGAGATAAAAATGTATAATGAAGAATTTAAGCGTTGGCTTGGAGCAGATTTAGAGGATCCAGATCTTAGACCAGAGCTTGCAAAAATCGAAGGAAATGATGATGAAATCAAAGATA
>JAILKL010000040.1 GCA_024693775.1 Pseudobutyrivibrio sp. | reverse complement strand
GAACATAATATCAAACTCAGCCTCTCTGAATGGAGGTGCTACCTTGTTCTTTACGATTTTGGCACGTGTTCTGTTTCCGATAACCTCGCCGTTTTGCTTTAATGACTCGATACGACGTACATCTATACGAACTGATGCGTAGAACTTAAGGGCACGACCACCTGTAGTAGTCTCTGGATTACCGAACATAACACCAACCTTTTCACGGAGCTGATTGATAAAGATAACCACACAGTTTGTCTTTGCAACAATACCTGTAAGCTTTCTCATGGCCTGTGACATAAGACGTGCATGTAAACCTACATGTGAATCACCCATATCACCATCAATCTCGGCCTTTGGTACAAGGGCTGCAACCGAATCCACAACGATAATATCAAGAGCGCCTGAGCGAACCATAGTCTCTGTAATCTCAAGAGCCTGCTCACCATTATCTGGCTGTGAAATATATAAATCGTCGATATCTACGCCGATAGCCTTTGCATATTTAGGATCAAGGGCATGCTCTGCATCGATGAAACCAGCGATACCGCCTGCCTTCTGTACTTCTGCTACTGCATGAAGTGCAAGTGTAGTCTTACCAGATGACTCTGGACCATATATCTCAATAATACGTCCCTTAGGGAAACCACCCTGACCAAGAGCGATATCCAAACTAATAGAACCTGTAGGAACTGTCTCTACCTGAATATTGGCACCCTCGCCAAGCTTCATAACAGAACCCTTTCCGTATTGCTTTTCAATCTGCGAAATCGCAGCATCTAACGCTTTTAACTTATCTGCATTTGCCATAACAATAAAACCTCCGTTCGGAACAACTGTTCGTTTCTAAAATAATAATAATTAAACTAAATATAAATGTCAACTAAAAAATGGGAAATAAAAAAGAAAAAAAGACGGTGGAATCTTCCACCGCCTTTTAATATACAGATGTAATTGAACTACGTCAACTATTTTTTTAATTTAAGACATTTGCTCTCAAGAAAATGCCAGCTAAGCCATGATAATGGCAAAAGAATAATCAATGTAATAGCCATATTTAGGTATGGATTCATGGACATTGTGCCGTAATATTCGGTAGGCTTTCCCATCACCTCCACCAATGTCTGCTGGATTGGAAATGCCATCAAATACACACCAAATGATAAATCTCCCACCTTGTCATACCAGGTAGCAATAAAACGCTTTTGAAAAGCTATATAAAAAATAATGTAGCTACCGAACACTGCAAATGTAACCGCAAAATCTGTAGTCAAGGTACCAATAATCAATCCTGCAATAGAAATGACAAGTAACTTGTTCGATAAAATTATCTTGTCTCCGTACAAATAAAATACAGAGCCTACTGCAAAAAACATTGCTAGTCTTGAAAAGTTGGTAAGGAATCCTGTTGATAAAGGACCTATATCTCCTGCTCCAAGGTAAGT
Source organism: Pseudobutyrivibrio sp. (assembly GCA_024693775.1). Classification (GTDB taxonomy): domain Bacteria; phylum Bacillota; class Clostridia; order Lachnospirales; family Lachnospiraceae; genus Pseudobutyrivibrio. The sequence continues at coordinate 2,394 of JAILKL010000040.1, read as the reverse complement.
GTACATAATATACATTACAGCAAGTCCTATGGTGACAATCACACTGCTAGCCTTGAATTTGCGCCATACAAAGGCCGTCAAGGCAACCAGGATATAACAAAGCACCTCGTACTGCAAAGTCCAAATAGAGCCGTTTAAGCTGTGATTATAGTGCTTATTAAACACGCCTGGGAGCAAGGTATTTGATGAATCAAAATATATGTTCTTAAGGAAGCCCAAAATATCGCCATGCATGTACTGACTATAGGTGTATTCCGTGAGAAGTGGTCCAAGTATAAAGGCACACACTAATGTGACAACACAAGTCAGAGGCCATATTCTAAGAAATCTGGCCCAAAAATATGATGCCACACTCTTTTTTCTATCATAGCTGCGGCAAATCAAAAAACCACTTATGATAAAGAAAATGTCTACAGCCAAGCCACCAGCCAATTCCTTGCCCTGAGTGAGAATGCCCACCACATCCGCTGTCTGCGATCCAATGGACACAGACAAGGAATGCATGTAAAGCACCATTAATGCTGCAACTAATCTGATTATATTTAGATTATTTTTTCTACCAACTGCCGCTTCATTTATTGTCATTAGTTTTTACCAAATTCAGAAAGAACCAAGCCCTCATTTCGGTCTTCAACCATGCCAATAGACCATGAATTAACAAATAATAAAAGTGGTCTATCCTTGAGGTCTTTGATTTTCTTCATGTCTGAAGTACCAGAAATCTTGTTGAGATCATAATCTCCCTCGATCCATCTGATGTGCTCGTATGGAAGATTTTCCAATCCAATTTCTACATTGTACTCGTTATTTAATCTATATTTCAATACGTCAAACTGAAGGACACCTACAACACCTACGATGATTTCCTCCATACCAGTATTGAACTCCTGGAAGATCTGGATGGCACCTTCCTGTGCGATCTGAGTGATGCCCTTCATGAACTGCTTTCTCTTCATGGTATCAATCTGACGAACACGGGCAAAATGCTCAGGTGCGAATGTAGGAATACCCTCAAACTCAAATGTCTTCTTTGCTGATGTAAATGTATCACCAATGCTGTAAAGGCCTGGATCAAATACACCAATAATATCTCCGGCATATGCCTTGTCTACTATCTTTCGCTCATCAGCCATCATCTGCTGTGGCGCAGAAAGCTTTGCCTTTCTACCACCCTGTACGTGTGTGTATTCCTTTGTGGCATCAAAAGAACCAGAACAAATACGAAGGAATGCGACTCTATCACGGTGATTCTTGTTCATGTTGGCCTGAATCTTAAATACGAAAGCTGAGAAATCCTCAGAGAATGGGCTAATCTCGCCAATATTACTCTTTCTAGGAAGAGGACTGTAGGTCATCTGAAGGAAATGCTCAAGGAATGTCTCAACACCAAAGTTTGTAAGAGCAGAACCAAAGAATACTGGTGAAAGCTCACCGGCTGTAACAAGCTCCTGATCAAACTCTGCGCCAGCTCCATCAAGAAGCTCTAGCTCCTCCATAAGCTGATCGTATTTCTCCTGACCTATCTCCTCAAGTAATGCTGGATCGTCGATTGAAAGGATTTTTTCCTCACCCTGCTTTGTACCCTTTTGTGTATCAGAGAACATGCGGACACAGCGTGTATTTCTATCGTATACACCCTTGAAGCCCTTTCCTGAACCGATTGGCCAGTTTACAGGAACTGTGGCGATGCCAAGCTCGTTTTCAATATCATCTAAAAGATCAAATGTATCGTTTGCATCTCTATCCATCTTGTTAATGAATGTAAAAATAGGAATATGTCTCATAACACAAACCTTGAAAAGCTTTCTAGTCTGTGCCTCAACACCCTTTGATGCATCGATAACCATAACTGCACTATCTGCAGCCATAAGTGTACGATATGTATCCTCCGAGAAATCCTGGTGTCCAGGAGTATCAAGGATATTTATGCAATAGCCGTCATACTCAAACTGAAGAACAGAAGAAGTAACGGAAATACCTCTCTCCTTCTCAATCTCCATCCAGTCAGACACTGCATGTCTAGCTGTAGCCTTTCCTTTTACTGAACCGGCAAGATTGATCTGTCCTCCGTAAAGAAGGAACTTCTCTGTAAGTGTAGTCTTACCAGCATCAGGATGGGAAATAATCGCAAAAGTACGACGTCTCTTAATTTCTTCTTCAACTGTTAAAGCCATTAAAACCTCCATTAACCGAAAAATAGCCTATACCGCTTACAGTGGTATAGGCCATAAGTTCAAAATTGCAAGCTGTAAATATTAGTATTTACGCTTTCTAGCAGCCTCAGACTTCTTCTTACGCTTTACTGAAGGCTTCTCATAGTGCTCACGCTTACGAATCTCCTGCTGGATGCCAGCCTTAGCACAGTTTCTCTTAAATCTACGAAGAGCGCTGTCT
>JAILKL010000005.1 GCA_024693775.1 Pseudobutyrivibrio sp. | reverse complement strand
TCATAACAGACTTTGGAATGGTGGCAACGGAGTTGGTGAGATAAAGCTTTACAAAAAGATTCTAAAAACCAAAGAAACAGACGCTGATAAAAAGGCAGAGTGGAAATGGGAATTAGTAGACGATATGGAAGCTTATAACATTGGATGTGAGTATGGGGTTTATACAGATCACAATCAAGCATAACCGATGTAATATATAGAATTAAAGATATAAAGGAGAGTTATTAGTATGGCAGTTTTAAGCAATTGTAAGCCAGAGAGAGTATTTCATTATTTCGAGGAGATTTGTGGTATTCCACATCCTTCTTATCACGAAGAGAAAATTAGCGCATATTTAGTTGATTTCGCTAAGGCACATAATCTTGAGTATTATCAGGATGACTTATATAACGTTATTATGATAAAAGAGGCTTCTGAGGGAATGGAGAACGTATCTCCACTTATTCTTCAGGGACATATGGATATGGTTGCTGAGCAGGATCCAGATTGCACAAAGGATATGATGACAGAGGGACTAGACCTTGAAATCGTTGATGGATTTGTTACAGCAAAGGGTACAACTCTTGGTGGCGATGATGGTATTGCAGTAGCAATGGCTCTTGCTATTTTAGAGGATGACTCAATCAAGCACCCACGTCTTGAGGTTATCATTACAGTATCTGAGGAAGTAGGTATGGAAGGTGCAGCTGGCATCGATGTTTCTATGCTCAAAGGCCGCAAGCTTTTAAACCTTGACTCAGAGGAGGAAGGACATTTCCTTGCTGGTTGTGCAGGCGGATGCAGAATGGACGTAGCACTTCCATACAAGAAGGAGTCACTTAAGGGCGCTCTTGTTACAGTAAACGTAAAAGATTGTACAGGTGGTCACTCAGGTGCTGAGATTATTAGAGGTAGAGCAAACGCTACATATGCTGCAAACAGAGTTCTTGCAGCAGGTCTTGAGGCTGGCGAGATTTGCATCGTAGATCTTGTTGGTGGAACAAAGGACAATGCCATCCCACGTGCTACAGTAGCAAAGGTGGTTGCAGCAGCTGAGACAATTCCAGCAATGGAAGCTGAGGCAAAGGCAATCATGAAGGAGTTTGCAGTTACAGATCCCGATATGAAGATTGAAATTGTAAACGAAGGAAACGTAGTAGTTGATGGTGCATCTGCAGCTGATTCAAAGAAGTTTATCGAGCTCCTTATGTCTATGCCAAACGGTATCCAGACAATGAGCCACGATATCGAGGGATTAGTTGAGACATCATTAAACCTTGGTATTCTTAACATGAACGAAAATGAAATCAAGTTCTCATGCTCACTTAGAAGCTCAGTAGATAGCGCTAAGGAAGCACTTATGAGAAAGGTTTCTATGGTAGGAAAGGCATTTGGATGCGAGATTTCTGTTCACGGTGAGTACCCAGCATGGGAGTACCTCAGAGAGTCAGCCTTCAGAGATGAAATCGTAAAGATCTACGAGGATATGACAGGTGAGGCTCCAATCGTTGAGACTATTCACGCAGGTGTTGAGTGTGGTCTTCTTGCTTCAAAGCTTCCTGGTCTTGATGCAGTTTCAATTGGACCAGAGATGTATGATATTCACACTCCAAAGGAGCGTCTATCAATTGCTTCTACAGAGAGACTTTATAATTATGTTGTAAAGGTAATCGAAGAGAGCAAATAAATATTAATAAGGGGATTTACTGAGGAAGGAGAAGGATTATGCTGAGAATCGGAATGCTTACAAGTGGTGGTGATTGCCAAGCTCTAAATGCTGCTATGCGTGGTGTTGTAAAGGGTCTTGCAACCAATGTAAAGGACTTGGAGGTCTATGGATTTTTTAATGGCTATAAGGGGCTTATCTATGGAGATTATAGATTGCTCACTAGCCAGGATTTCTCTGGTATCTTAACTCGTGGTGGTACAATTTTGGGCTCTAGCAGACAGCCATTTAAGCTTATGCGTGAGCCTGATGAAAATGGTCTCGACAAGGTAGAGGCTATGAAATCAAATTATTACAAGCTAAACCTTAGCTGTCTTGTAATATTAGGTGGAAATGGTACACAAAAGACTGCTAACCTACTTAGAGAAGAGGGACTCAACGTAATCCATCTACCAAAGACAATAGACAATGACATTTATGGAACAGATTTTACATTTGGTTTCCAGAGTGCCATCGATATTGCATGCAACACAATTGACTGTATTCATACAACAGCTTCTTCTCATAGCCGTGTGTTTATCGTTGAGGTTATGGGGCACAAGGTTGGCTGGTTGACATTATATGCCGGTGTTGCATCTGGAGCAGATATTATTCTTCTTCCAGAAATTCCTTACGATATCAAAAAGGTAGTAAAGGCTATCAATCGCCGTGCAGAGGAGGGCAAGGGATTTACCATTCTTGCCGTTGCTGAGGGTGCTATTTCAAAAGAAGATGCCAAGCTATCTAAAAAAGAATATAAGAAAAAGCTAGAAAATTATAAATATCCATCAGTTTCTTATGAGATTGCTGAACGCATTCAGCAGGAGACTGGCATAGAGGTACGAGTTACCGTTCCTGGACATATGCAGCGTGGTGGTAGCCCAGATCCATACGATAGAGTACTTTGCACTCGTCTAGGCTCTGCAGCAGCACAGGCTATTATGAATCAGGACTATGGAAATATGATTGCCATGGTAAATGGTGAAACAAAGAGAATCCCACTTGAAAAGGTGGCTGGCAAGCTAAAGGTTGTAGAGCCAGATTGCCAAATGATTCAGGAGGCTAAGCGTATAGGTATTAGCTTCGGAGACTAAAAAGATTAGGGTAGGTAAATGTTATGTCTTATATGGCACTTTATAGAAAGTTCAGACCCCAGACATTTGATGATGTAAAGGGTCAGGACCATATTGTTACAACACTTCAAAATCAAATAAAGAATGACCGTATAGGACATGCCTATCTTTTCACTGGTACAAGAGGTACAGGTAAGACTACTATTGCAAAAATTCTTGCCCGCACCATCAATTGCGAAAACCCAGTAAATGGATGTCCTTGTATGGAATGTGCCATGTGTAAGGCCATTTCGTCGGGCAATTCCATGAATGTAATAGAGATGGATGCTGCATCAAACAATGGTGTAGACAACATCAGACAGATTGTAGAGGAGGTGGCATATCCTCCTACAGAAGGAAAGTACAAGGTTTACATTATCGATGAGGTTCATATGTTATCCACAGGAGCCTTCAATGCCTTGCTAAAAACCTTGGAGGAGCCACCTTCTTATGTTGTGTTTATACTAGCCACAACAGAGGTTCACAAGATTCCTATCACCATTCTTAGCCGTTGTCAGAGATATGATTTCCATCGTATTTCCATCGACACTATTGCGGCCAGATTGCAGGAGCTTATGGACAAGGAGGGTGTTCAGGTAGAGGATAGAGCCATTAGATATATTGCAAAAGCAGCCGATGGTTCTATGCGTGATGGTCTTAGTTTGTTGGATCAATGCATTGCCTTTTACATCGGACAGACTCTTACCTATGATAATGTTCTAAAGGTTCTAGGAGCCATTGATACTGAGGTTTTTTCTAGATTACTTAGATACATTATTAATGGTCAGATAACAGATGCCATTGGTATCCTAGAGGAGATAATTACTCAGGGACGAGATTTAAATCAATTTGTAAATGATTTTACCTGGTATCTCCGTAATCTTATGTTATTAAAGAGCTCTGACGATATGGAGGATGCTCTTGAAATGTCATCAGACAATTTAGCCCTATTAAAAGAAGAGGCGCAGATGGTTGACACTGAGATATTGATGCGATATATTCAGGTTCTGTCAGCTCTATCTAATGACATAAAATATGCAAGCCAAAAGAGAGTTCTTATTGAGATTGCGCTTATTAAGCTATGTAAGCCTGAGATGGAGATGGATATTTCCGCTCTAAACAATCGAATGGCTAATCTAGAAAAAAAGGTAGAACAGGGTGTGCCAGTGGTTATGGCTGCACCAGCAAATTCTGCAGCAGCTACACCCAGTGTAGCCCCAGTTAAAAAGGAGCCGCTTCCAGCAGCCATTCCAGATGAGGTAAAGGAAGTTGTAAAACGCTGGGGATCAGTTATAGGAAAGACTTCACCAATGTTAAAGTCTAGTCTAAAAAATGTGTCGACTATGACAGTTACTGAGCAGGGTGAGTTATTGCTTGTTTTCGACCAGTCAGCTGGTTCGGAGCGTATGGATGGAGATATAGTCAACCGTCCCGATGCAATAGCAGAGATTTCTAGTGCAATTGAGGATTTAATCCATAAGACTGTCAAAATAAAAGTAGAAATTAATCGTTCCGGTATAAGCTCTCAAAATACAAAATCAGATGTTAGAGATTACTTTGCTGGACTAGGAATAGAAGTAGAGACTGAGGAATAATTAGTAGAATTAGGAGGATTTATCAATGGGTAAAGGAAGAGGCGGATTTCCAGGCGGCGGTATGCCAGGCAACATGAGCCAGCTTATGAAGCAGGCACAGCGTATGCAGCGTCAGATGGAGGAAGCTCAGGCGCAGTTAGAGGAGACTGAAATCACAGGTACTGCAGGTGGCGGTGTTGTAGAGGTTACAGTTTCAGGAAAGAAAGAGATTACAAAGATTCACATTGATCCAGAAGCAGTAGATCCAGAAGATGTAGAGATGCTCGAGGATCTTGTTATGGCAGCAGCAAATGAGGCCCTTCGCAAGGTTGATGAAATCAGCAATGCATCTATGTCTAAATTTACAGGTGGACTTGGTTTATAATTAATGGAATATTATAGCAAAGAGATTAGTAACTTAATAGCAGAGCTAAGCGATTTGCCTAGTATTGGAAGTAAGTCAGCCCAAAGGCTGGCTTTCCATATATTAGGAATGGATGAGCAAAAGGTAAATGATTTGGCAAACGCTATTGTACAGGCTAGGAAAAACGTTCGTTATTGCAAGGAATGCTTTACTCTTACAGATGACGAGCTTTGTCCTATCTGCTCCAATCCAAAGCGTAATAAAAATATCATCATGGTGGTAGAGGATACTCGTGATCTAGCAGCCTATGAAAAGACTGGAAAGTTTAACGGTGTCTATCATGTGCTTCATGGTGCTATTTCTCCTATGGCAGGAATTGGCCCTGGAGATATAAAGCTAAAGGAATTAATGGTTAGATTGCAGCAAAATGATGTGGAAGAAGTCATTGTTGCAACCAATTCATCACTAGAGGGCGAGACCACAGCGGCATATATCAGCAAGCTAATAAAGCCTACTGGCATAAAGGTCAGTCGAATCGCATCAGGTGTTCCTGTAGGTGGAAACCTAGAATATATTGATGAAGTTACCTTGTTGCGAGCTCTTGATGGAAGAACAGAATTATAAAAATTTTTACATATAATAGACACAACATCTTGTTATTATATCTTCATAACTTCCAGCAAGAGTGGAATATCTTGTGGGATGTTTTTGTTGTCCCGTTGGGTAGCATAAAGGGAGGAACCGGTATGAAAGATCAGGATATTAGAGCGGTAGAAGCTATGTGTAGCTGTGGTATGGATTTTGACACCTTGTGTGTCTGCTTTCCTAGTTTCCCAAAGGCAGAATTAAAAAATATTTATGATAATTTTGTTGGATTAGAAACAAAAAATAGTCCAGTATCATTGAATATTAATTGCTCATAATTAGAGTATTTAACTGAATATGTATAGATTTTTGTTTTTCTGATGAAAAACAAAAATCTATATTTACCTCTCCAATATTGGAGAGGTTTTTTTATTTAAAAATATTGCAAATCTGAAGATATAGTAGTAGACTACTACTCAGATTGAAAATCTGCATGTGTAAAACTTTTAGGAGAAAAGATATGTTTAAAAGGAAGTATGAGCCTCATGTTAAAGGGGACAAGGTTAAAATTGTTGATAATAGACTTAGTGGCATTTTTTTATTTGTACTAGTTGTATTTATTATTTTAGGTGCAATGCTTGTATTATCAGGCACGGATGACTTAGGTCCAGTTTGCATAATAGTTGGATTTTTTTTGGCCGCATTATGGTTGTTTTTTGAAGCCTTAGAACGTCGTTATACCATTACACCAGAATATATTTCTGTTAGATATGGATTATTTAGCAAAAAGGTTAGATTTGAGGATGTAGATTACTGCTTTTTTAGTTCAAATTCATTTATTACTCTTTACGACTTAAAGGGAAAAGAGACCACCATAGATTTGATACATATGAATGGTGACTATGAAAACTATTTTTTGGATGCTATTAGAAATGGAAATGTTCAGATAAGAGCAGTTGGTTCTTTTGAAAAGAATGCAAATGGCAGAGCTATAGATAGTAATTTTAATATGTCTCAAAAGGGTTTCATTTTTAGCATTATTTTGTTTATGTTTTTTATGCTAATCATAAGCGTACCTTTATTCTGTGTCGCTTTGGACTCTGAGGAGGAAATAGTTGGCAGAGTATTTATGCTTGTAATAGCTTTACTAAATGTTTTGTTATGGGGATTTTTAGCTACAAAGGTTTCAGAAACTATAACAATAAATAATGACACTATTATCATCAAAAGATGGTTTAAAAAATCCATTGTATTAAACGTAAATGATATTGACTGGGTATACACAGGAATGGAGCATTATAGTAACCGAGGTGGTGGATATGATATCGAGGAAATGCAGATTCATGTGAATAATGAGCTTTTAAAGCTATCTACCAATATTAGTAGAGGATTTAAAAATTATGATGTATTCATAGCATATTTGCAGGATCATAGGGTTCCTTTCTCATTAGATAAAACAAAGCTTATTACTTACGAAAAGGTAGAAGAGGATTCTAAAAAGGATATTCCAGAGCTATTAAATCTAGAGGAACATTCATTTACATGTAATGAAGACTATATCATTGAAAATGGTCCATTTGCAGGAATGAAATTGGACAAGGATTTAGAGGCTAACGGAGATTATACAAAGTTCTTTAAGAAACACATTTTCTTTGATAAAATCCGAATGGGTTTTGTATGGATTATGTACATCGCATTTTTCGTGGCCATGATTGCTGCAAGAGTGGGTGTTATAAATATTTTCATGGCATTATTAATACCTGGAACATTATTTATGTTGGCTTTCGTTATCAAAGCAATTGATGAAAAATCAGTGGTTAATGAAATTTTAAAAAACGCTAGATGCTACGAGGCAGTACTCTTTACTGCAGATGTACGTGAAAATGATGAGGATGTATATTTTGCATATAAGGATGGTGATTGCGTAAGACTAATCGAGCCTTTTAACACTAATGGCAAATCAAAGCAGCAGGATTATGAGGCTAGATATGGTGTTCCTACATACATTTGGGCGGATCCTCAGAATATACCATTTTGTCTAGAGGGAGATACGACAGGCCCTAAGAATCTTGGAAGGTTTACACGAAATATAGTAACAGCTGTTATTGGTTTGGTGGCTGGTCTTTTCTTCTTAGGAATGGCATGGCTTGTGACAAGTGATTTTATTACTGGTGGCTCAACAGATTATGAGGTAGAGGAAAATGCCAATATTGATCAGCTTTTAGTGGACTACAATGACAATGAGATGCTCAGATTTGAGTATCAGGATTCTGAGAAAAACTCATCAGTATACAAGTTTTCAACAGATGTAACTTCTTTTTATGCATATTCCGAGGATGGAGAAACATATGCTGTCGGTGGACATTATTTCCAGGCATATCTTTGGGATGATACAGAGGACTTCCTTGAAAATGCGTGGGGAATCACAGATATGGATACTGCTCATGAGACTATAGATGATATGTTAACCTATGGCCACAGAGCAAAGTTCAGATCTTATGTTGAAAATGATGAGGATACTCAAAAGGCTATTGAGGCTATTGAAAGGGATTATGGAGATAGCTTTACATTTGAGGATGCAGTAAATATTGACGAGGATTATTTTGAGGAAAATGATATTTCTACAGATGAGTTCTACAGAGTAAAGGGTGCTGCCTGTGCATATGTTAGATTTGGAGAGGATGGCATGACAGCCTATGATTATATTAGATTAATGAGAGTGGTTGCCCTTTCATACAATGTAAGATATCTATCTGCTGAGGATTACATGCAGCTTTTATATAACATGGCTACAGTATTACAGCAAGAGTATTCATCATTTGCAGATATACATGAGTGTTATTACTATGGTGAAATGTTTAGACTAGGTGAGGTCAATGACGATAATGAAGCCATCATTCTTGATGATGAAAGCGTAATAAAAGAAATGCGAATGGACGATTTCTATTCTTCCATAGAGCCAGATTACAATCTTCCAATTACAGAGGATTGGCATGATTTAATTATCGATCGTAGTAAATAAGAGTTCTTAAAGCTAGCAACAAAGTTTGTTGCTAGCTTTTTTTTAAAGGAATATAATTAGCATATAACTATCAAATTATTTAGATGAGGGAGGATAATAATTTGGAAGGATTATTAGCGTTCATTACTGCGGTCTGCGGTAAGATTCAGGTAGTCTCAGATTTATTTTGGGATTTCCCAACTAATTTTGAGTGGTATGCAAATATACCAATTCTAGGAAACTTTTCTCTTGCCATTATACTTTTAATTGGTTCAGGCATTTATTTCACAATTAGACTTAGATTTATACAGGTTAGAAAGTTCAAGCATGGTATCGAGGTTTTGAAAAATAGCAAGGCTCAGACAGGTATCACACCTCTTGCATCGTTCTTCTTATCAACCGCCATGCGTGTAGGTCCAGGAAACATCCTAGGTGTTACAGGAGCGGTTTCTGTAGGTGGTCCAGGTGCACTATTATGGATGTGGATTTCTGCATTCTTTGGCATGGCCACAGCCTTTGTTGAGTCTACACTTTCTCAGATTTTCAAGGAGAAAAAGGACGATGAATACATTGGTGGTATGGCATTCTATGGTAGACGATTACTTAAGAATTCAGCCATAGTAGGTGTTATCTTATCCTTGATGTATATCGTATATGCGATACTTTGCTTTCCAGCTCAGGGCTTTAATACAGTATCTGCAATGGGACAAATTGCTAGCATTATCAGTGGTACAGAGCTTCCAACAACACATGCAATTTATTGGATTGGCTTTGCAATTGTCATTATTGCCACATGTGCAGTTTCATTTGGTGGAACAAAAAAGATTTCTAAGGTAACAGATGTATTAGTGCCAATCATGGCTACAGTATATGTACTTACAGTTATCATCTTAATCGTAATTAATTTCACAAGAATTCCTTGGTTCTTCTACGCAGTATTTACTGAGGCATTCAAGCCAGAGGCAGTATTTGGCGGAGCATTTGGTATTGCTCTTATGCAGGGTGTAAAGAGAGGCCTTATGTCGAATGAAGCAGGTCAAGGTACTATCACAATGCCTGCAGCAGCTTCAGATGCAGCTCATCCATGTGATCAGGGATGCGTTCAGGCTATTGGTGTATTCCTTGATACAATCGTTATCTGTACACTTACAGGATTCGTAGTAATCATGGGTAGAGTATGGCTCACAGATGCTAGCGTGGCATGGTTTGATTTAGGAAAGCTTCCTAAATATCTTGCTTCAGTTGCTGAGCTTACACCTGGTACAGCCTTTAACAGTTTTGTAACATTGCTTATTTCACTTTGCTTTGGTTTATTTGCATTTACATGTCTTCTTGGATTTATGTCATTCTCAGAAATATGTGCAAATAGAATTAGCCGCAGTAAGGTATTTATAAATGTTATTCGTGTAATTGATATTGCAGTTATTTGCTTTGGTATGCTTACATCAATTGTTGGTATGGATTTAGGCGCACTTTGGGATCTTTCAGATTTTGCAAATATCCTTATTGCTTACTGCAACATTCCACTTCTTTACATAGGATTCAAATATGTAAAGAGGGCACAGGAGCATTTCGAGAAGGAAGACAACACACCATTTACCTCTAAAGTAGTAGGCGTGGACGTGCCTGTATGGGATGAAAAGGCTAATCAAAAATAATTGATAAAAAAATAACAAAAAAACACTATTTTGATAATATTTGGACATAACTTTTTCACAGTCTATTGCTATACTAGCACGCGTATTAGTTCTTCAGTGTGAAGAAACTACGGGGAGGAAGAAAGAAGAGACATGAAAGAGCAAGACTTAAGGGCATTAAAAACGCTATTGGAAAACGAAATGAATTTTGATGATTTATGTGGTTACTTTCCAGGTTTCAAAAAGACAACAATAGTAACAACTAATTATCAGGACTATGGAGTAATTACAGTTGATAATAGTCCCATGAGGATGTCAATGTCAGCACATTGCTAAATATTATTGATAGACTGTTAAAAAACTTCTCTTTAACTTAATGGATTCAGAGGATATCATGGGATATCCTCTGAATTTTTTTTATTATAAGCTATAATTATTAATAGGGATGTTTAAATTATTTAACGAGGTTTTTTATGCATATAGAAAAATTAAAGTATTACATAGATTTATATGAGTGCAGAAATTTTACTGAGACAGCTAAAAAGAATTTTATATCACAGGCAGCACTTAGCCAGTTTATTAGTTCTTTGGAAAAGCAGTTTCAGCTGCAGTTTTTTAATAGAAATGTGACACCAATAGAACCAACCACAGCAGGTACTCTTTTTTACGAGGAAAGCAAAATTCTCTATAAGCAATATGAAAATGTTATAGAGAAAATGATGCGAGTGAGAGATGATGTAATGCCACCTCTTAAGATTGCATATTCATCTACAGCTGATATTCAGGCGTTACTACCACTAATACCTGTCTTTAAAGAAAAGTATCCTCACGCAGAGCTGCAATTAAACAAAATCAGACTAAAGGAAACAGCTGATTATATTGAAAAGGGACTATGTGATATAGTGGTTTCTTTTTCTACTGAGTTTGTTGAAAATGAGCGTGTCAAATACAAGGTATTATGTCGCGGAAAATATATGGCTATGGTGGGAAAAGGACACCCATTATTTGAAAAGGAAAGTATTACCACTGAGGAATTATATAGTTATCCACTTATTATGCTCTCTAAAGAAGAAATTGGTGACCTATATCAGCGAATGGAAAAGCGCGCAAAGCAAGATGGATTTTTGCCAATGATAGAAAAAACAGTGGAGGATATCGACACTGAAATGTTTTCTATTATCACAGAGGGGTATATTGGCTTTGCGCCAGAGAGCCAAAAGCTATCCGACTATGGAGATGCCATCAGACTGATTCCTATCATTGGTAGCAGTCATGAATATATTGTTGCAGCAGGCTATGCAAAGGATAATATGAACCAGACCTTGAAGGAATTTATAAAATGTATTTCTAATGATATATAGAAAGAATCCTGTATTTATGCGGGTTTAGAGACTCTTATAAGTATAATTAATGACCTATTGTTTTTTTGAATTGGACGTTTGATAAAAATTTAACTATCATTTAGTTAAAGAATTAACAAAGGGCGATGCCCAAAGGAGGAAACATGGGAAAACTTTTATTAACAGGTGTTGACGGAAACCTTGGTTCAGAGGCAGCAAGAGTTCTTCTTACTCTAGCAAACAAGGAAGATCTTATTTTTGTAGGTTATAGCCAGGAAGCTCTTGATGTATTCAAGGCACAGGGTGTTGAGACACGTCAGGCTAACTTCAACAATTATGAAGGTCTTGAGGAAGCATTCGCAGGTGCTGAGAGACTTGCACTTATCTCTATGCCATTCGTAGGAGTAAAGAGACAGAATGCTCAGAAGAACGTTGTAGATGCTGCAAAGGCAGCTGGTGTAAAGCAGATTATTTACACATCACTTGTAAACGCTGGCGACGAGACAAACCCTTCAGTAGAGAAGAAGGATCACATCTTCACAGAGGATTACGTAAAGTCAGTTGGACTTGATTACATCTTCCTTCGCAATTCACAGTACGCAGAGGCTATGATCACAAACTACTTTACATATGTACACACTGATGGTGTTCTTAAGAACAGCCAGGGTGATGGTTTAATGGCATATATCTCTCGTAAGGATTGCGCAAAGGCTGTTGCATACGCTCTTTACAGAGGCGCAGAGTATGATCACGCTACATTAGATATCAACGGACCAGAGCTTATGACAATCACAGAGTTCATCGAGATTGGTAACAAGGCTACTGGAAACAATGTTTCATACAAGGAGCTTACAGACGAGGAGAACTACCAGGTATTCGATGCTATGGGAGTTCCAAGAACTACTGATGGAGTATTCAAGAAGGATTCAGAGGCTCCATTCTCATCTGACGGAATGGTTACATTTGCACAGGCTATCCGCGAGGGCAAGATGGACATCAAGACAGATGATTTCCAGAAGCTTACAGGTTCTGAGCCAATGACAGTTCAGTACATGTTCGAGCACAGCGACGAGTTCCAGATTGGTGAGCGTCACTCAAAGGATGCTTAATTAAATAGGGCAATAAATACTAAAATAGACTAGGGATTCCTAGTCTATTTTTTGTGAAAATATAGTTGCTTACAGTGTCTACACTTAGTAATATGGAGATAGATTGTTATTAAGGGAGAAGAAAACTATGGCAATTATATTTGACGAATCAAGGGAGATATTTAGACTATTAACAGCTAATAGCGAATATCAAATGAAGGTGGATGATATAGGGGTCCTCCTTCACAATTATTATGGAAGACCATCCTGTGACACTGATATGAGTTATCAGATTTTGTCGGTGGATAGAGGGTTTTCTGGAAATCTATTTGAAAATAGAGCAAATAGAGGACGTTCTATTGACGTGCTACCACAGGAGTATTCTGGATGCGGTGTGGGAGATTACAGAATTAGTTCTATAAATGTCACAGCAAAAAACGGTAGCCGCAGTTGTGATTTGAGATACAAATCGTATGAGATAATAGAAGGAAAGCAGCCTATTGCTGGGCTTCCTTCAGTGAGAGAATATGATGATGACGTGAGTACTCTTATCATTACTATGGAGGATCAGGTAATAGGACTAGAGGTTCAGCTTTTTTATTCCGTATTTACGGATAAGGATGTCATCACTAGACACACCAGATTTATAAACGTAAGCGACAAAAAATTGCAGCTAGAAAAGGCAGCTTCTGCCATGTTAGATGTACAGTTTGGTAGCTGGGATGAAATCCATTTTTCTGGAAGACATTGTATGGAACGACAAATGTCTCGAAACAAGCTGACACAGGACATAAAGGTTATCAGTTCAAAGCGTGGTATGAGTAGTCATCATGAGAATCCATTCGTTATTTTGTGCGACCACGGTGCCACAGAAACTTATGGTGATTGCTATGGTATGATGCTTATGTATTCAGGCAATCACAAGATAGAAATAGAGCAGGACCAGGCCGGCTCTACACGTATTGTTGCAGGTATAAATGATGAGAATTTCTCATGGTGCCTTGAGGCAGGAGAATCCTTTGATACTCCAGAGGCTATTATGGCATATACCTCAGAGGGATTAGAGAAGCTTAGCCATATTTATCACAATATTATCCGCGAAAATGTTTGTGATAGAAAATATATGGATGTAAAGCGCCCTATTCTTATAAACAATTGGGAAGCCACATATTTTGACTTCACAGCAGAAAAAATCATCGATATCGCTAGCGCTGCATCAGAGCTAGGAGTAGAGATGATGGTATTAGATGACGGCTGGTTTGGAAAACGAGATGACGACAACTCAGGCTTAGGGGACTGGTTTGTAAACGAAAAGAAATTAAACGGTGGTCTTTCAAGACTTTCAGAGGAAATAGGAAAGCTTGGAATGAAGTTTGGGTTATGGTTTGAGCCAGAAATGGTAAACGAGGATTCAAAGCTATTTAGAGAGCATCCAGAGTGGGCTCTTGTAGATCCTGACAGACATCCAACTATGGCTAGAAATCAGCTGGTATTAGATATGAGTAATCCAAAGGTACAGGATTATTTATTCAACTGCATTAGCAACATATTAGACAATGCAAATATTTCTTATATAAAATGGGATTTTAATAGAAGTATTTCAAATGTCTTTTCAAAAAATCTACCAAATAAAAAGCAAGGTGAGGTAGCTCATAGATTTGTGCTGGGAACCTACTCTTTATTAGAGAGACTTTTAGATGCCTATCCAGGATTAATGATTGAGGGCTGCTCCGGTGGAGGCGGTAGATTTGATGCAGGTATGTTATATTATTGCCCACAGATATGGTGCTCAGACGATACAGATGCTATCGAGCGATTAGAGATACAGGAGGGCACATCCTTTGGATATCCTGTCAGCGCTGTGGGAAGTCACGTATCCGCATCGCCAAATCACCAGACAGGTCGTTCTACTCCATTATACACACGCGGGGTAGTTGCCATGTCGGGTACCTTTGGATATGAACTGGATGTTACAAAGATGTCTGACGAGGAAAAGGCAGAGGTAAAGGAGCAGATAGCCACCTTTAATAAATATTATTGGCTTATCCAAAAGGGTGATTATTATCGCCTGGTAAATGAGGAGCAGGCCGAGATATACAAGGCCTGGGAGTTTGCAGCAGTGGATAAATCGGAGGCTCTTGTAAATATTGTGGTAAAGAAATCTCAGGCCAATGCCAAGATTAAAATTATAAAGCTTCGCGGACTTGAGGAAGGTGCTTTATATAGTCTTGAGGACACAGATAAGGTATTTTCAGGTGCAGCTTTAATGTACGGTGGATTTGCCATAAACATTGCCATGGGAGATTATCCTAGCGCTCAATTACATTTTGTTAGACAGTAGATTTTTTAGGAGTCATTTAAAATGGCTCCTTTTTTATTTAAAAATCGAGGTTATGAAAAAGAAAAATCCTCCGAAATAATAAATGTAGAAAATTGTTATCGGAGGGACTACATGCAGATAGAAGCACTCAAGGTAACGGATTACATTAAAACAGAAGGTGCCGATTCTCAGGGAATGGGGGTTGGAACCAGCGGTATCAAGGACGATAACAAAGCGAATTTTAATAATGAACTTAAGGCATTATCAGTGGATAATGCATTCTACGATAATAAAGGAAAAATGGCTGATGAGGATTTAGTTTCTGATGTAAATTCTGCATCAGCTCTTGGCATGTCTACCGTAGATCGTGTAAAGAATATCGAAAATGCCTGGGATGAGGAAGCTACAGCTAAGGTCACAGAGGATGGCCACAATCCTATGGATATGGAGCCAGAGGTGTTAGTAACTGTTGTTGATGAAATCAAGATGAATCTGGCCAAAGCTGGTAAGGATATCAGCAAAATGGGTGGTCTTGATTCAGATGTTATAGAGGCTATGACAGGACAGCTGAACACCAAATTAACTCCAGAGGCGCAGGCATATCTTGTAAAAAATCAGTTGGAGCCTACAATTTTAAATATTTATAATGCTCAGTACTCTGCTCCTGAAAAAAGCTTAGAGTCTATTTCTGATGAGGATTTAGTGGACCTGTTAACAAAGCTAGGGGACAAGCTGGATTCTTTGATAGAACAGGTGGAGTCTCAAAGTGGTGAGTCTAAAGGTATGTCACCAACAGAGCTTAAAAATATGGTGGGCACCATGATAAAACAGGATGTTCCAGTGACAAATGACAATCTAGAATACATGGTGGAGCTGGATCAATATGAAAAGCCATCAGAAGAAAATATCGTAAATGCGATATCAGATATTGTGGCTGAGGGTAAGGAGCCAGTTGATGCATATTTAATACCAGGTCATTCATTAATGGACCAGGCCCGTCAAACCTTTGAGGAGGTTATGGGCATGGATGTAAATGCACTTCAGTCAGTAACGGCTCAGCGTCAGTTGGTGGAAATCCAGCTGACTATGACAGTGGAAGCAACCTTTACCATGATGAAAAATGGTGTGGAGGTAAACACAAATGATCTCTCAGACCTGTTAGATAAGCTAAAGCTACAGGAAACAAATCTACTTCAGATTTTGATGAAACAGGAAAATGGAGAGTCTACAAATGAAAATGTAAATCTATTTAAGGAAGTAATGCAGTCAATGGCAGAGGTGGAAGCTGCGCCATCTGCAATGCTTGGTAGATTTTCAAATATTAATGCAGAAACCTTTTCATATGTGCATGAGGTCAGTGTCAGCGTTACTGCGGAATACTCTCGTATGGAAATGACCTATGAATCTGTGGGTACTCAGGTAAGAACAGATTTAGGCGATAGCATGTCAAAGGCTTTTAGAAATGTGGATGACATATTAGCAGATTTAGGAATAGAGGCAACAGAGTCCAGTCAAAAGGCTGTAAGAGCTTTGGCCTACAATAATATGGAAATAACAGCAGAGTCTGTTAGCACGGTAAAGGCATCAGCGGAGCTGGTAAATCGAACCTTTAAAAATATGACACCTGCAGTTGTAGCCGAAATGATAAAGCGCGGAGAAAATCCTCTGGATTTAACCATGGAGGATTTGAATAATAAAACTCGTGAAATAAAGTCTGATATTGGTAGTACATCCGATAGTGAAAGCTTTGCAAAGTTTTTATGGAAGGCAGAGCATGCTGGAGAGATTACTGCTGAGGAGCGCCAGGCATATATTGGAATCTATAGACTAATGCATCAGGTTGATAAGAGTGATGGAGCAGCCATAGGTGCTGTTATTGCCCAGGGTTCAGAGGTAACACTTAGAAACATGATGACCGCAGTTCGTTCTAGCAAGCATACAGGAAAAGAATATAAAATTGATAATGATTTTGGTGAGCTAGAAGAGATTGTAGTAAAGGATTTGTCCATCACCGAGCAGGTGGAAAAGGTATTTTTAACAAATAGATGTAGAGATGCCCTAGAAGCTATGACTCCAAATAAGCTACAGGCCATTGGTGAAGATAATTATATGCAAATGAATCCTGACGAATTTGCTCAGGCTTTAGAAGAAAAGGAAGATGCAGCTAGCGAGGAAGCATTCAATCAGTATTTAACAAATCAATTAAAAAATTCACTGGCAAATACCGCCAGTGTAGAACGCATTTTAGAGCAGTTTAATATTCCAAGTACTGCAAATATGATAAATGCAGTGGAAGCTTTGATGCAAAACAATTCTAATGTAATGAAGAATCTATATGGCAGGGCATCTGAGCAGGAAAACATTACTGTGCAGGATTTAATAGATGAAGCCTATGAAAAATTTGCTGAGGCATGTCGTACACCAGAGGCAATGGCAGAAGCAGAGGAGGCACTTGGAACTCTTGCGGAAAATGTGATGAAAACCATGATGGAGACAAAGGATATTCGCACTATTGATCTAGATGAAATGCGCCTGGTGGTTCAGCAGACTAGGGCTATGCAGGAAATGGCCAATTCTGGCGAGACCTACAATATTCCTATTATGGTGGCTGATGAGGCCGGAAATATGAATCTTCGAATAGTTCGTGGTGCTGATGAAAATGGATTAATAAAAATGGCATTACATCTTCAGTCCACAGGAACGGTATCCACAACATTTCACTATGAAGCAGGTACTGTATCGGCAAATGTGGAATGCGACACAGCGGATATGCGCCAGCGTATGGAAGATATGCAGGATGCCATGACAGAAATTATGACTCGGGAAACAGGGTTCACCTTTGAATTTTCATTTACACGCAGTAACAGTGTCAGTGTAAACGATGTATATAATTGGGAAAATGGAAATGTGTCTGATTTAGCTAATGTGAAAGCGGAAAATTCGACAGAAGACAGGGTACAGACCGAGGCCTTATATGGTATAGCAAGAGGCTATATAAATGTAGTTGCAGAAATGTTTAAATAATGAGATTATAATATTAAAAATGATAATAGCTCCATCCTTCGATGGGGCTATTGTTGGTTTAATATAGAGGGAGGATTTCTATGAAAGTTTATTGCTATGAAAAATGCAGCACCTGTAAAAGGGCTTTAAAATGGCTAAATGAAAATGGTATAGAATACAATCTGATAGATATAAAGGGGGATCATCCTGACGAGGCGACTCTTAGAGCAGCTTGGGAAAAAAGTGGTCTTCCACTTAAGAAGTTTTTTAACACAAGTGGAATGCTATATAGAGAAATGGAGCTATCTAAAAAGCTTCCAGACATGACAGAGGATGAGATGCTAAAGCTTTTAGCAACAGATGGCATGCTTGTAAAAAGACCAATGGTTATTAAGCAGGATAAGGTTTTACTTGGATTCAAGGAAGCTGACTGGGCAGAAAATTTACTTTAGATTAATGAAAAAGAGGTAGTTAGTTACGACTACCTCTTTTGTTGCATTTGCAACATAATGAATCTACTCCAAATGATATATTATGTTCAAAGGGTAGGAGCATTAAGGAGGAAACTTTATGTCAAAGATAATTGATTTAACAAAAAGTGTATATGATCTATGTCAGGAATTTCCTGAAGTAAAAGATATTATGTTAGAGCTTGGGTTTAAGGATATTACAAATCCAGTAGCTTTAAATACAATGGGCAGAGTAATGACTATTCCAAAGGGATC
>JAILKL010000067.1 GCA_024693775.1 Pseudobutyrivibrio sp. | reverse complement strand
CTCATTTGAGAAATTACGTGGAGCAGAGATAAGCCTTGGACCTGAAATGAAGTCAACAGGTGAGTGTCTTGGTATAGCAAAGACATTTGAGGAGGCTCTTTACAAAGCATTCCTTGGAGCTGGAGTTGTACTTCCAAAACACAAGCAGATGATTATCACTGTAAAGGATGCAGACAAGCCAGAGGCTCTTGAGGTAGCAAAAAGATTCGAAAAGCTTGGATACAAAATATATGCTACACGTTCTACTGCAAAGTATTTACAGGATGGTGGTGTAGATGCCCTTCGCGTAAACAAGATTACTCAGGAATCACCTAACGTAATGGATCTTATTCTAGGCCACAAGATTGACTTAGTTATCGATACACCTACTCAGGGGCATGGAGATAAGACTCGTGACGGATTCCTTATTAGAAGAAATGCCATTGAGACGGGAATCAATTGTATCACAGCTATGGATACCGCAGTGGCACTTGCAACCTCACTTGAGTCAGCTACAACAGAGTACACACTTGTGGATATCGCAACTATATAAAGCATATTCTTAAATACAGAAAATAAAAAACAAGAGCCAGGGATTTAATTCTCTGGCTTTTTTGGAAGGAATAAAATTGACTAATCGATATATAATAACGAAAGCTTTCTATAAATCATTTCCTGTAATGGCGGGATATATAGTGCTTGGGATAGGTTTTGGAATTATTCTTAGAAATAGTATTGACCTTCCACCTTGTGGAACCTTTATATTTAAGCTAAAGACAAGGCCATGTCGTTAGGATATATCCATAAATATCACTGGAGGAATAACATGGAAACAGTATCTTATGTATCAATAATTGGAATGTGTTTTGCGCTGCTCATATCAGTAGGTCTGCCGGTAGCACTTATGATATATGCACATATTAAATTAAAAGCTGATATAATATGGTGTATTATCGGCGCAGTTACATTTATTATATTTGCCATGCTACTTGAGCAGGTATTACATTCTTTTGTATTGAAAAGCTATGGAGATGTATTAAATAGCAATGTATTTTTGCTTGCCATATATGGAGGTATAGCAGCAGGGCTTTTTGAGGAGCTTGGAAGATTTGTGTCAATGAAGCTATTTCAAAAAAAGTTATTAAAAAAGCAAAATGCCTTTATGTATGGAGTGGGACATGGAGGCTGTGAGGCAATATTAATTGTAGGCTTAACAAGTATATCTAATATAATAACATCCTTTATGATTAATTCTGGGGCTTATGAAAGTATATTATCAGGTTTGGAGCCTCAGCTAAAAGAACAAACCTTACAGCAGGTGTCACTTCTTTGGAAAACAGATTCAATTGCCTTTTATTTGGGAGGAATAGAACGTATTATTGCAATTACTCTTCATATTTGTCTTTCATATATTGTGTACAGGGCAGTTACGGAGCACAAGGCTCAGTTTTTACTACTATCAATTGCAATACATGCATTAATTGATATAATTACAGTGGTTATGAGCAAGAATAATATGCTTATATTGACAGAAATAGTACTAATATTTTTAGTTACCTTGCTTGCAATTGCTGTTATTAGGGACAGCAAAGGGAGAGAAGTATGTAACTAACAACTAAGGAGACAGCATGAAAATCAACCAGGTAGAGGAGTTAGTTGGAATTACAAAAAAGAATATTCGCTTTTATGAAGAACAAGGCCTGATAAGCCCTGAACGAAATAGGGATAATGGTTATCGTGAATATTCACTTAAGGATGTGGAGCTTCTTAATAAGATAAAGCTACTCAGAAGATTAGATGTCCCTTTGGATGAAATCAGGAGACTTGAAATAGAAGAGATTCAGATGGCGGAATGTCTGGATCGACATATATCACATTTTACACATCGACAGAAGGAATTAGATATCATGAAAGAGATGTGTAAGGAAATGATTGATGCAGGAGAAGAATTCTCCACTCTAAAGGCTGACTCTTATCTGGAGGATATGTTAAAGCAGGAGAAGGGAGGCGTCAGATTTATGGATGTTAAAAAGACGGATATAAAGAGGACAAAAAGGGCTCCAATTATTGCTGCAACGGTAACTATTTTATTTTTTATATGTATGATAGCATTTATGTGCTGGTCCGAATTAAATGATCCAGAGACACCAATAGGACTTGCCGCCTTTATGGTTGTAATATTTTTAGCAGTTATAGTTGGAGTTTTGTTGGCATTAAAACAAAGATTAAAGGAAATAGAGGAAGGAGAAATAAATGAAGCTAGTAAGTATTGAAAATATTCCAGGACAGAACTATGAGGTCCTTGGTATAGTAAAGGGAACTATTGTACAGTCAAAGAATCTTGGAAGAGATTTTATGGCAGGTATGAAGACATTAGTAGGTGGAGAAATTAGCGGTTACACAGAGATGCTTGTTGAAGCTAGACAGATTGCAACCAAAAGGATGGTGGATGAGGCTGATCAGCTAGGGGCAGATGCTATAATTGGTGTGAGATATTCATCATCTTCTGTTATGCAGGGGGCTGCAGAGGTACTAGCCTATGGTACAGCCGTAAAATTTATTTAGATTTTAATCCATATTCAAAAAGATGATATTGAAAGCAGACACTCTTTTAGGTGTCTGCTTTTTTGTTAAATCGTTTGGGTAGGTGAAAATAGCTTTTGGGGATTGATGAATATATGTGTATAAGTTTAAAATATAAGCTAGAGTTTTTTTGGAGGATTAAAATGAAGATTAGACATACACTAGTAAAAGATTTACCACGTATTATGGAAATATATGATTATGCTAGAAAGTTTATGACAAAAACTGGAAATCCAAATCAATGGGGAGTTAACAATTGGCCACCAGAAGAGTTAATTAGAGAGGATATAGCACAAGATAGAAGTTATGTTTGTATAAATGATAATAATGAAGTAATTGGTACTTTTTGTTATTTTTATGGTAAAGATATTGATCCTACCTATTTAGTGATATCAAATGGACAGTGGATTGGAAATAATGAATATGGAGTAATTCATAGACTTGCCGGGGATGGTTCTCAAAAAGGGATTGGTGCCTTTTGTATAAATTGGGCATTTGAACAATGTGGGCATATAAGAATCGATACACATACTGATAACAAAGTTATGCAAAAGCTTGCCACAAAGCTAGGATTTATTCAATGTGGAATAATTCATGTGCAGCAGGATAATGATCCTAGAATAGCATATGAAAAAATAACTGAGAATAGAAAGTAGCAGTAATTATATATGGAGCAAGTATGTTAGAACAAAATAT
>JAILKL010000065.1 GCA_024693775.1 Pseudobutyrivibrio sp. | reverse complement strand
GATGCAAATGATGATGGTACATTAGAGAATATATACGTAACAAATACCGTTGATGAGGATGCCATGGAAGTGGTTTATACTCTTCATCTAGGAGATCAGGAGCTTGCCTACAATGCTGATAGCTCTATGTATTACGTAAGCTTCTATTATGTACATTCTGCAGGCGGCAACTTCGTATTTGCGGATGCATCAATGGACAATGGATTTAACGAGACTACTCTATACAAGGTAGGAGATACCATTAAAGAGATTGACAAGAATGAGTATGCTGTTAGTGAAATCTCAGATGGCACACTAAAGATGACTGCTATTAGAGATGCCCTTGGTACATGGACAGTCATTGATGAATTTTCATATGATGCCAACGGCTTCACTCGCAAAAACACTGCAGAAAAAATAGACAATAATCCTTCTAGCAATTCAGATGCTAGAGGAATCAAGCTGAAGGCAGATATGGAATATCTTCTTGATTACAATGACAAGGATTCCACCCAAACAATCGAATCTGGTAGCTTGATTTACCCTGTTACTATTATTGATTCTAGCGACGGAACAGTCATAGGATTTGTCACAGAGGATGGCATCACAGGATATGTATATTATAAAGAAGACTCTAGCACAGGCAGTCACACCATTAATGGAATAGATGAGATGGAACTTTTTGAAGAATTGCCATACGCTGGATAATGAGTAAATAACCTCCTTATTTTTTATTTGTATATTTTGCTAATAAGTAGTAAAATAATTCTTAAATAAAATATAGGGAGGGTTTTTTATGGTTTCACGTAAGAAAATAATGGTAATTGCATTGGCTGTTGCAGTTATCATGTCTGTGGCTGGGTGTGGAGAAGCTACAGACTCAAATTATACATCGGAATACACTGTTGATGATTATGATTCTAGCCATGACTCTTATGATGCCAGTGGATTTGACACGTCGGACAATAGCTATGCTGAGGAGAGCGAGGCCTTAGGAGATGCTGCTACGGAAGGGGATTCCGCAGAATTAGCAGAGGAGTCTGGTGATACAACAAATGAGACGGAAGCTTTAGTAGAGGATGAGGACACCACTACCGAGCGAAAGGTTATTTATACATCTAACATTTCTATTGAGACAAAGAAATTTGATCAGGATTTAGATGCTATTAAAGAGCTGATTTCATCAAATGACGGCTTCTACGAAAGCTCATCGCTCTATGGTAGTGAAACAGGAGAGGCTAGAAGCGCTACGTTCGTAGCCCGCATTCCATCTGCAAACTATTCTGCTTTTATGGATAGTGTTGGCGATATAGGCTCTGTTACCTATAAAAATGAAAATGCAGATGATATCACCTCTAGCTATGTGGATGTTGCCACCAGAATAAACACCCTACAGGTAAAGCTTGATAGGCTTACAGAGCTTGAAAAGAATGCAGAAACTGTAGAGGAGCTTTTGCAGATTGAGGATAGAATAAATGAGGTCACCTACGAAATCGAAAGCTACAAGGCGCAGCTTCGTACCTTTGATGATCAGGTGGAATATTGTACTATTTCCATCGATTTAACTGAGGTTATAGAATACTCAGAGGTAAGACCAGAAACTACCATGACAAGATTCCAAAAGGCATTTGTAAATTCTATTTCAGGCTTTTTACTTGTGCTTCAAAATATTGTAATCTTGATTATTTATATGCTGCCATATTTAATTGTAATTGGACTTATTGTTTTAATAATTTTACTAGCTACAAGAAAGAGCAGAAAGGCAAGAAAGGCAAATCCAATGCCACCAGTTCCACCAATGACAAATATGCCAATGAATAACACAGTGGAAAAACAAGATGAGTTTGATGAAAAATAATATCATTTAAATCATTAAAAACAGTTTATAAGGGATTTGGGGTCCATTGCCCCAATCCCTTATTTTTGTTATAATCATGTACGGTCAAGACTATTTTATAGCTTGATTTGTTTGAGTAATTAAATTTTTTAAATATATAGATTAGGAGACACTATGAGAGTAGGTACTGGATATGACGTACATAAGCTCGTCGAAGGTCGCGATTTAATCATCGGTGGTGTAAAGATTGAACACACCCTTGGTTTATTAGGCCATTCTGATGCGGATGTATTGCTTCATGCTATCGCAGATGCTGTACTTGGTGCAGCAGGATTGAAGGACATAGGCGCTCACTTCCCTGATACTGATCCTAAATACAAGGGTATTTCTTCTATGCTTCTATTAGAGCATGTTAGAGAGCTTGTTATGGACAAGGGCTACGTGGTAGGAAATATCGATGCCACTGTTATTGCGCAGGCACCAAAGATGCGTCCTTACATAGATCAGATGGAAGAAAATGTTGCACGATGTTTGGGCATTGATGTTGATCAGGTAAACATAAAGGCCACCACAGAAGAGCACTTAGGCTTTACAGGTCGCGAGGAGGGCATTTCAGCCCAGGCTATCTGTATGCTCTACGAGTTCTATGATGGTAGCAATATAGTATACGACAGTCAGCGTAGTTGTGATGGCTGTGCTGGTTGCTCAAAGAATCAATAACGCATATGCGAATCAATGCTAAACGGGAGATAATTAATAAAATGGCACATAAATTTACTTTTTATAATACACTTAACAGAACTGTAGAGGAGTTCAAACCAAACGTAGAGGGAAAGGTCAGCATGTACACATGTGGCCCTACAGTTTATCACTACGCACATATCGGAAATATTCGTACATATATCATGCAGGACGTTCTTATCAAGTCCTTAGAGTACGCCGGCTATGATGTAAAGCGTGTAATGAACATTACTGATGTAGGTCACCTTTCATCTGATGCAGACACAGGCGAGGACAAGATGGTTGCAGGTGCAAAGCGTGAGCACAAGACAGTTATGGAGATAGCAAAGTTCTATACTGATGAGTTTTTCAAGGATTTTTCAGCAGTTGGAAACAAGCGTCCAGACGTTGTAGAGCCTGCTACAAATTGCATCCCAGAATTCATCAATATGGTAGAGACCTTGCTTGACAAGCACTATGCTTACGAGGCAGGTGGAAATGTTTATTTCGATACCAGCAAATTAGACGATTACTATGTATTCTCTTCAGCAGTAGAAAAGGAACAGCTTGCAGTAGGTGTTCGTGATGACGTAGAAGAGGATGTTAATAAAAAGAACAAGACTGACTTCGTCCTTTGGTTTACAAAATCAAAGTTTGAGGATCAGGCTCTTAAATGGGAGAGCCCATGGGGCGTTGGCTACCCAGGATGGCACATAGAGTGCTCATGCATTTCCATGAAGCATTTAGGAGAGCGTATTGACATTCACTGCGGTGGCGTGGATAATATATTCCCTCACCACACAAACGAAATTGCTCAGTCTGAGGCTTACCTTGGACACAAGTGGTGCAATTACTGGTTCCACAGCAATCACTTAAATGACCAGTCAGGAAAGATGTCAAAATCAAAGGGCGCTATCCTTACAGTTTCTTTATTAAAGGAAAAGGGATACGATCCACTAGTTTATAGATTCTTCTGCTTACAGTCACACTATAGAAAGCCTCTTGTATTCTCTTATGAGAATCTTGACAATGCAGCACAGGCTTACAACAAGCTTGTAAAGAGAGTTTCTGAGCTAAAGGCAGAGGGAGCTGTTGACGAGGCAGTAAAATCAGAGTTTGAAAACAAGTTCCTTGAGGCTGTTTCAAATGATTTAAATACCTCTATGGCTGTTACAATTTTGTATGATGCATTAAAGGCAGATACAAATGATGCTACAAAGCTTGCCCTTGTAGAGAGCTTTGATAGAGTTCTTTCACTTGACTTAGTAGGTCACGCAAAGGCTTTAGCTAGTGATGTAGAGGTTGATTCAGAATTAGAAGCATACATTAACGATGCGATCGCGCGTCGTGCAGATGCTAAAAAGGCAAAGGATTTTGCTACAGCAGATGCTATCAGAGATGAGCTTTTAGCAAAGGGTGTAGAAATAAAGGATACTCGTGAAGGAGTAGTATGGAAGCTGGTTTAAATTCATATTTAAATGGCAAATTTAATATTGAGTCAAAGGATATCAGAACATATTCACCACTCACGTTAGCCTACATAGGCGATGCTATTTTTGATGTAGTGGTACGTTCTATCCTGGTAAATAAAGGAAATACTGCAGTCAACAAGCTCCATCAAAGAGCCAGCTCTGTAGTAAAGGCTCCTACTCAGGCTAAGATGGCAGCAGCCATTATGGATGAGTTTACAGAGGAGGAGGCAGATTGGTACCGCAGAGGCAGAAATTCAAAGCCTCACACAAAGGCCAAAAACGCCACCACCATGGATTATCTTGAGGCTACAGGATTTGAAGCAGTCATGGGATATCTTTATCTAACAGATGATATGGACCGTATATGCGAATTGGTAAATATGGGAATCGAAGCATTAGATTTAGATATTTTAGAGTAATTATTTTAGTTTAGAAAGAGTAGTTAGGTTTTATTTATGGAAGAAAGCAGAATTGTTGAAGGTAGAAATGCTGTATTAGAGGCTTTTAGATCTGGCAAAACAATCGATAGATTATTTGTTTTAGAAGGTTGCAAGGATGGCCCAGTTCAGACTATTCTTCGCGAGGCAAAAAAGAGCAAGGATACAGTTATCAGCTTTGTAAAAAAAGAAAGATTAGATCAGATTTCTGAGACTGGCAAGCATCAGGGTGTTATCGCATATGCGGCTAGCTATGATTATGCAGAGCTTGACGATATTTTGGCAGCAGCCAGAGAAAAGGGAGAGGATCCATTCCTTATTATCCTTGATAATATCGAAGACCCTCACAATCTCGGTGCTATTATTCGTACAGCAAACCAGGCTGGTGCACATGGTGTAGTTATTCCAAAGCACAGAGCAGTAGGTCTTACAGCTACAGTAGCAAAGGCATCTGCAGGTGCAATCAACTACACTCCAGTAGCAAAGGTTACAAATATCAGCAAGACTATGGAAGAGCTAAAGGAACAGGGCATGTGGTTTGTATGTGCCGATATGGGCGGCACTGCTATGTATGACCTCAACCTTACAGGTCCTATCGGTCTTGTTATTGGAAATGAAGGTCACGGTGTTTCTGATTTAGTTAAGAAAAATTGCGACATGGTAGCCTCTATTCCTATGTATGGTGATATCGATTCACTTAACGCCTCTGTAGCATGCGGTGTTTTAGCATACGAGGTTGTTAGACAGAATATTATGGCAAAGAAAAAATAGTATTTTCATTTAAATAATAGCGTGGAGAAAGAAATGGACCTACGACAAGAATACATAAAGCTGACGGACGAGGAGCTGGTTGGAAAATACCAGGCTGGCGATCCGTCAGTTCTTAATTATATATGTGAAAAATATAAGCCTCTAGTTCTTAAAATCTCCAAGAAATACTTTATTGTAGGTGGAGAAAACGAGGACTTGATTCAGGAGGGAATGATTGGTCTTTTTGGAGCTATTGGAGACTTTGATACCAGCTCTGAGGTGACTTTCTATCATTTTGCGCACATGTGTATAGAAAGACAAATGATAAAGGCCATCGAAGCCAGCAATCGAAAAAAGCATTCCCCTTTAAATACTTATGTATCGCTGTATGATGAGGATGGAGATGAGGCAGAGGAGCCTATTTCTGTATCTGATGATCCAGCTGAGCTTTTGATAGAAGCTGAGGAAAA
>JAILKL010000023.1 GCA_024693775.1 Pseudobutyrivibrio sp. | reverse complement strand
TTTTTTACTGTAAAAGCAGTTCTCCAGAGAGAGCTAAATTACAGTAAATATGCCATATTTTTATTCTTTACTGTAGAGTCTCCCAAATTCCTACAGTAAAAAATAGAACCTCGGAAATTTACTGTAAGAGAAGCGCAAATCCTATACAGTAAAATTTCAAATTTCATAATCTTACTGTAATTACAAATTTCTCTACAGTAAATTTATGAAAATGTAAATTCTTACTGTAAGAACTATTACCCTTATAGAATTTTGAGGGGGAAATGTTTAGTGCAACTTAATTTCCATTTCCCGCTAGCTAGTTGTCTACACAAGAATTTCTAACTCCTTGGCTCCATTAATTTCCCCACAAAAAAATCCCCTACCAACCGGTAGGGGATACATACATCACACGCTATTTATAAACAATATTTATTCAGTAGTCCCAATACTAACATGTGGTATTGCCACGTCTTTCATGAGCTCGTTTGACATGTCCATCAAAATGCCATCTAAAATCTCAATCTGCTCAGGGCTGAAGAACTCCTTAGCGCGATCTACGACAGTGGAAACATATCTCTGGGACAGATTGTAATACTGATAGTATTTGTCTGTAACCTTTAAATGATATTCTCTCTTGTCCTTCTGGGACTGAATTTTTTCGATATAGCCTTTCTTTATAAGGCTGTTTACTTTGTATGCTGCGTTCGGAGATGACACATTTATAAAATTAGCGAACTCCGCAACTGTTGGGTTTTTGAGTGCATAGATAACCTCTACACAGAATAGTTCTACAGTAGTGAGCGATGTTTCTCTGGAATGAATGTGTTTAAACATCTCCTGATAGAAGTGTATCTTGAACTTTGTATACACCTCTGATAGTGTTTGTTCTAACATTTCTAGTACCTGTTCCTTTGTTAATTTGCTACTCCCTAGAAATATCATACCTCAATCTACGCTCCTATGGCAAAGGAAATTTCAGCCTTGGCTGCAATTTCACCATCTACATATGCAACAGCCTCGCCAAAACCTACAGGTCCCTTGCGAGAGGTAAGCTTGCATTCGAGCTCTAAAACGTCACCAGGAACTACTTGACGCTTGAATCTGGCATTCTTGATGCCACCGAAAAATGCTAGCTTTCCTTTGTTTTCTTCCTCAGTAAGAAGTGCAACTGCACCTACCTGTGCAAGGGCCTCAATAATGAGAACTCCTGGCATAACAGGGTGTCCTGGGAAGTGACCCATAAAATGCATTTCGTTGGCTGAAACACATTTGATACCCTTAGCGTAATTTCCTGGCTCGCAGTCAGTAATCTTATCAACTAATAAAAATGGATATCTATGAGGTAATATTTCTTGAATTTCACTATTACTTAATTCCATGTGTATCTCCTTTACTTATGACAAACATCTATGCCTCATTTAGCATAGATGTCTGTGAAAAATTAATCTTCGTATTTACGGAAAACGATAGAAGCGTTGTGTCCTCCAAAGCCAAGAGCATTTGAAAGAGCTACCTTTATATCCTTATTGCGACCAATGTTTGGAACAATATCAAGGTCACAATCCTCGTCCTTCTCTAAATAATTAATAGTTGCTGGAACGAAGCTATTTTTGAGAGAAAGGGATGTGATTATAGCTTCAACCGCTCCAGCAGCTCCTAG
Organism: Pseudobutyrivibrio sp.; assembly: GCA_024693775.1. Taxonomy (GTDB): domain Bacteria; phylum Bacillota; class Clostridia; order Lachnospirales; family Lachnospiraceae; genus Pseudobutyrivibrio. Next base: position 14,102 of record JAILKL010000023.1, on the reverse strand, counting down.
CAAGTGACCAGTCATTGACTTAGTTGAACTAACCATGAGTGTGTAAGCATGGTCGCCAAAGGCTTTCTTTATAGCCAATGTTTCACCTGCATCATTTAGGCTTGTGCTAGTACCGTGAGCATTGATGTAATCTACATCTGTTGGCTCAAGGCCTGCATCGGCAACTGCAAGTGCCATACATTTTGCTCCACCCTCTCCCTCTGGATTAGGTGCTGTTATATGATAGGCATCACAATTGGTGCCGTAGCCTACTATTTCTGCATAGATATGAGCGCCACGATTTAAAGCGTGCTCTAGCTCCTCGATAACGAGAACGCCTGCGCCCTCACCCATAACAAAACCATGTCTTTCCTTATCAAATGGAATAGAAGCTCTGTTAGGATCTTCATTAGTGCAGAGGGCTTTCATGGATTGAAATCCACCGATTGCAAGAGGGATAACTGAACCCTCCGCACCACCACAAAGGAATGCGTCCTCATATCCATCACGAATACGATGGAATGCGTCGCCGATAGCATTATTCGAACTTGCACATGCTGTTACTACTGATGTGCACATACCCTTTAAACCATACATGATAGCAATCTGACCTGCTGCCATATTGCTGATTGACATAGGAATAAAGAATGGAGAGATACGATTGTAGCCTCTTTCTTCTCCCTTTGAATGCTCTGCTGCAATTGTTGATAATCCACCGATTCCTGAAGAAACGATGCAACCAATTCTATCAGCATTCTCCTTTTCCATATCAAGTCCAGAATCCTCAAAGGCTTCCTTAGCTGCTACGCAAGCATACTGAGTATAGATATCCATTCTCTTTGCTTCCTTTGCGCCGAGGATTTCCTCTGCATCAAGGTTCTTTACCTCGCCAGCTAGCTTTACCTTGAAATCTGTTGTATCGAAATGTGTAATAGGACCAATTCCACATTTACCCTGCTTTACAGCCTCCCATGTTTCAGGAACGCTGTTTGCAAGTGGATTGACTGTTCCCATACCAGTAATTACTACTCTTCTTTTCATACATTACCTCATCTAATAGACTTTATTAACTAATCTAAATTACATACCGCCAGTTACTTCGATTACCTGACCGCTGACATAGCCTGCAGCGTCTGATGCTAAAAATGCTACTACTCCAGCTACATCCTCAGGTGTACCAAATCTTCCTAAAGGAATCTGCTTTAAATATGTTTCCTTTACATTTTCTGGTAACTGATCTGTCATTGCTGTCTGGATGAAACCAGGTGCTACCGCATTTACGGTAATACCCTTTCCACCGTATTCTCTAGAAACTGACTTCGTAAAACCGATAACACCAGCTTTACTAGCACAGTAATTTGCCTGACCTGCATTTCCCTGCACACCAACAATAGATGTGATATTGATAATGCGTCCGCTTCTAGCGCGCATCATATCCTTTATTGCAGCCTTTGTGCAGTTAAATGTTCCCTTTAAATTAGTATCAATAACTGAATCAAAATCACTCTCTGTCATTCTGATAAGCAAACCATCCTTTGTGATACCTGCGTTGTTTACAAGTACCTCTACAGGTCCAAGAGCTTCCTTTACCTGTGCAAACATATTTGTAACATCCTCAGTGTTGCTTACATCTGCCTTTACACAAATGCCCTGCACTCCTGACTTTTTGCACTCTGCAATAGTTTCCTGGGCAGCTGCCTCATTTCCTGAATAACAAATAGCGATGTCATAGCCTGCGCTGGCAAGCTTTTCTGCGATGACTCTTCCAATTCCACGGCTACCGCCTGTAACCAATGCTACGCTCATGCTCTTAGCTCCTCCAATGTGTTTTCAAAATCTTCTACTGTATCTATTGAGTAAACCTTTACATTGTCTACTGTCTTGTTTACAAATTTGCTCAATGCCTTGCCTGGTCCAATCTCGATGATTGTATCCACACCTGCATCTGCCATATATCTGATGGAATCCTCTAAATAAACAGAAGACTGTACCTGCTTCTCAAGAAGCTGTGGTAAATTCTCATCAGCATTTTTTGTTCTACCAAGGCAATTGAATACTACCTTTGCCTTTTCATCCTTGAATTCTATTCCCTTGAATTCCACAGCAAGCTTGTCACCTGCTGGCTTCATGAGTTTTGTATGGAATGGGCCGCTGACCTTTAAAGGAAGAACTCTCTTTGCTCCTGCCTCCTTTAGGTATGCGCTGGCCTTGTCTACTGCAAGAGCATCACCTGAGATTACGATCTGTCCTGGGCAATTGTAGTTTGCAGCCTGTACAATCTTTTCTCCATTTAGCTCTCTATTTACCTTTTCACAGCAATCCAAAACTGTTTCTCTGTCGCTGCCTAACACTGCAGCCATTTTTACATCCAAGCCCTGTGATGCCTCAGCCATGTATTTACCACGCTTTGCAATAAGCTCTAGGATAGTGGCCTCATCTAAAACACCAGCCTCGTATAATGCTGAATACTCGCCTAAGCTAAGTCCGCAGGTATAATCTGCGTCGATGCCCTGCTCGTGTAAAAGCTTTGTTACACCAATGGCAAAAGCCACCATTGCAGGCTGTGTATATTTTGTCTCTGAAAGCTGCTCCATAGGTCCGTTGAAGGAAACCTCTGCCACATTCATATCTGTGACCTTGCTTACAGATTTTGTTGCATTATCAATAGTCTCTTTGAAGCTATCATACTTATCGTAAAAATCCTGTCCCATGCCAACTCGCTGTGAGCCCTGGCCGGCATATATAAAACCTAATTTCATACAAACTCCTAACTTCTATTCAAAAATGTTTCTAGAATTCAATTGAACTAGCTCTATCAAGTGCAGCCTTTGCTCCACTGTTGAGCTCCTCGAGGATTGCAGCTACTGGTCTGATTTCCTTTAACTGTCCGCAAACCTGGCCTGACATAACTGAGCCTCTAATCATATCTCCGTCGCAAACTGCTTTTCTAAGACCACCTAAGGTGATTTTTTCAAGCTCCTCTCTGTTTGCTCCAGATGCCTCAAGCTTTAGATATTCTCTAGCCATTTCGTTTTTGATAATACGAACTGGTGCACCCTGAGAACGTCCTGTTACTGTTGTTGCATTGTCCTTTGCCTTGATAAGTGTCTGCTTGTAGTTGTCGTGTATTGGGCACTCCTCTGATACGAGAAGACATGTACCAATCTGCACACCACAGGCACCCATAAGAAGTGCTGCAGCCATCTGCTCGCCGCTGGCAATACCACCTGCTGCAATTACTGGCACATCCACTGCTGCAATAACCTGTGGAAGAAGGGTCATAGTTGTCATATCTCCCACATGTCCGCCTGACTCGCCACCTTCTGCGATAACTGCATCAGCGCCTGCTCTAACCATGATTTTTGCCAAGGCTACAGATGCAACTACAGGAAATACCTTTGCTCCCATGGCCTTCCACTCAGCCATATACTTTCCAGGATTTCCAGCTCCAGTTGTAATAAACTGAACCTTTTCCTCCACAAGCATCTTTGCAATGTTTTCCACATCAGGATTCATAAGCATAAGGTTTACACCAAATGGCTTGTCTGTTTTACTTTTACAAATCTTTATCTGCTCTCTAAGGGCCTCTGCATTCATGCCGCCGCTGGCAACTAATCCAAGGCCGCCTGCATTGCTGACTGCTGCAGCAAATTCACCTGTAGCTATGTTAGCCATTCCGCCTTGTATAATTGAATACTTTGTGCCTGTTAAATCTCTTAGCTTCATAAGTTACCTCTGTTTCTACCACTCTACAATTATTGCGCCCCAGGTTTTTCCTGCACCAAAGGCACACATTAAAATCTTGTCTCCTGGCTTGATTCGGCCCTGCTCTGCTGCTTCGTTTAATGCCAAGCCCACGCTGGCGGCAGAAGTATTGCCGTATTTATCAATGTTTACAATGAATTTGTCCATTGGCTGCTTTACCTTTTTGGCAATAGATTCGATAATTCGAAGGTTTGCCTGATGTAAAACATAATGATCAATGTCATCATAGGTAAGGCCTGCGTTTTCCACTACCTGTTCAATAACCTTTGGCACTGTGGCAACTGCAAATTTGTAGGTACCCTGACCATCCATGTGGATGAATCCGTTAGGGGACTTGATGTTGATCATGTCCTCATTTCCAGCTACACCGATTACTGACTGATACATAGTGTCAGATAGTGAAACCACTGCAGCTGCTGCACCATCACCAAATAAAACGCAAGTGCTTCTATCTGTCATATCCATTTTCTGGGAAAGAACCTCTGCGCCAATTACTAGTCCTGCCTTGGCACCACGAGTCATAAGAAGTGCTCGCATTGTCTCTAAACCAAAAATAAAACCAGAACATCCTGCACTAATATCCATGGCGATAATGTCATTTGGTAATTCCAATCTGCCCTGAATCAAGCATGCACAGGATGGTGAGAAATAGTCTGCCGAAACCGTACATACGATAACAGCTCCTATATCATTTTTATCAATTCCTGCTCTTTCAATAGCCTGCTTTGCTGCCATTTCTGCTAGATATGTATGGTTTTCTGACTCTGTCACATAATGTCTCACAGACATACCAGTTCTTTTGGTAATCCACTCATCGCTGGTGTCTACAATCTGTGCCAGGTCATCATTAGTCACTAGCTTTTTTGGAGCATATGCACCTGTTGCTAATATCTTTAATCCTGTCATTTATATATTTTCCATTCTAGCCTTTGATTCTTTTCCTAAATATCTCTCATCAAAGCTTCTAAATTTATTAAAACGATCCTGCGCTAATTCTTCAGGACTCATGCCCTTCATCTCCTTTAACGCAGCCGAAATTGTCTTATCAATACGAGAATACAATCTGCTGTAGGCTGACTGCTCTCCGTCATTTACCACAGTAAGACCACTTCCGCGCTCAGAAATAATTCCATCAACTACGCCAAACTCGTAAAGATCCTGGGCTGTAAGCTTCATTACCTCTGCAGCCTCATCTCTTTTAGCACTGTCATGCCAAAGAATAGAAGCAAATCCCTCTGGTGAAAGAACTGAGTATATAGCGTTTTCTAGCATATACACTCTATTTGCCACGGCAATACCAAGGGCACCACCACTGCTACCTTCGCCGGTAACAATAGTAATAACGGGTACCTTTAAAGTACTCATGGCTGCCAAGTTTCCTGAAATAGCCTGAGACTGGCCATACATTTCTGCCTCTAATCCAGGATAAGCACCTGGTGTATCCACAAATGTAATGATAGGTCTGTTGAATTTCTCAGCCTGTCTCATAATTCTAAGGGCTTTTCTATATCCTTCTGGACCAGGCATACCAAAATTGCACGCCATGTTCTCTGTGGCTGTTCTGCCTTTTCTATGGCCTAGCACTGTCACTGGCTTTCCGTGAAACAGCGCTATACCACCATATATACTGGCATCTTCCTTGCCTAGATAATCTCCCTTTTGCTCAAAAAAATCTGTAAACAAATTATCTACATAATCTGTTATCTTAGGTCTATCCTTATCTCTTGCTGTTAGAACTCTGTCTATAGCTTTCATATTGATATCTCCCTATTTACTGTGAAGCATTAATATCTGTGCAAGTGCGCTTCTAAGCTCCTCCCTAGGAACTACCGCATCTACAAATCCATGCTCTTCTAAAAATTCAGCCCTTTGGAAGCCCTCTGGAAGCTTTTCTCCAATGGTCTGTTCGATTACTCTAGGCCCTGCGAATCCTATAAGGGCGCCTGGCTCTGCCAAAGTAATATCTCCTAGTGTTGCAAAACTGGCGCTTACACCACCAGTAGTAGGATGTGTTAATACTGCAATGTATAAACCACCCTGCTCTTTAAATTTTTCTATGACCGCACTGGTTTTGGCCATCTGCATAAGGCTAAGTATGCCTTCCTGCATTCTGGCTCCACCACTGGCTGTGAATATAACTAGTGGCAGTTTATGCTCCATAGCATACTCTGCCGTTTTACACACAATTTCACCTAGCTCTATTCCCATAGATGCCATCATAAATTTTTTGTTCATGACCGCCAGCACTGTTTTATGTCCGTCTATGGTGCATGTGCCAGAAACTATCGCATCATGACAATCCGTCTCATCTCGAAGCTCGTTCTTTTTCTCCACATAACCCTGAAACTCCAAAGGATTTGTTTCTGGGAAATCAAATTCAAACTCCTGAAAACTATCAGCATCAACGATATCGTATATACGGTCCCAGACAGTATACTCACTTGCCGGTTTAATGGCAGGCTCTAGCAATTCGGATGGATTGTTTCTCAAGTCTTTGTATCTATTAAATTTGCTTTTTCTAAGATCTACTACGCTTGTCATTATTCTTCCTCAGTTGCTGCTACCTCATCCCATTTAAGGATTTCATCAAGGTGCTCTTCAATAAAGCTTACGTTGTAATTTCCCTTTACGAAATCTGGATGATGTAATAGCAAGTAATCAAAATCTCCATTTGTAGTAATACCCTCGGTTACAAGCTCTAAGAGTGCTCTACGCATTCTTCTGATAGCCTCCAATCTTGATGGGGCATGTACTATAATTTTCGCCATCATTGAATCATAAAATGGGCTAGTCTCATATCCGTTGTAAAGCAATGTGTCCACTCTGACCCCTGGGCCTCCTGGCACATTTAGGAATTTAATTTTTCCTGTGTTTGCCATAAATCCCTTTGAAGGGTCCTCGGCGTTGATTCTACATTCGATGGCGTGTCCATTAATCTTTATGTCCTTCTGACGTAGCTTTAATGGCTCGTGGAAAGCAATTCTAATTTGCTCCTTTATTAGATCAACACCTGTTACAGCCTCTGTGACTCCGTGCTCTACCTGAATACGTGTATTCATTTCGATGAAATAGTAATGATCCTTTTCATCCAAAACGAATTCAACAGTACCCGCATTTGTATAACCTGCTGCCTTTGCAGCTGCTACTGCAGCCTTTCCCATGGCCTTTCGCAGGTCGTCTCTTATAAACATACATGGGCTTTCTTCTATAAGCTTTTGATTTTTACGCTGTATAGAACAGTCGCGCTCCCCTAGATGAATGACGTTTCCATGCTCATCAGCCAAAATCTGAAACTCAATATGTCTAGGATTTAAAATCAGCTTTTCCACATACATTTCATCATCATTGAAGCATGCTCTTGTCTCAGCCTTTGCTTCTTCGTAAAGCTTTTTCAAATCTTCTGGCTGGTAAACTCTTCGCATGCCTCGGCCACCACCACCGGCACTGGCCTTAATTAAAACCGGGTAGCCAATTTTCTTTGCTACCTTTTCCAATTTTTTGTAATCCTCTACAGGACCATCTGATCCAGGTACTACTGGAACGCCAGCCTTCATCATCATATGACGGGCGCTGGCCTTGTTTCCAAGTGCATCCATGGCATCTGCAGTAGGGCCAATGAATGCTATTCCTGCCTCATTACATTTTCTTACAAAATCTGAATTCTCAGAGAGGAATCCAAATCCTGGATGCAACGCGTCGCAATGGGTAATCTGTGCAGCTGTAATAATTGCATCCATATTCAAATAACTGTCTGCAGCTCTAGCTGGTCCAATACAAATGCTCTTTGTTGCAAGCTTTACATGTAATGACTCTTTATCAGCAGTAGAATAAATTGCCACGGATTCAATATTCATTTCCATGCAAGCTCGAATAATTCGAACGGCAATTTCGCCTCTGTTGGCAATCAAAATTCTCTTAAACATTTCTAGTCTCCTATGAGAAATAGTGGGTCTTCAAATCCAACCACATCCTGATTCTTAGCATAGATTTGCTTGATAACACCATCGCATGGTGCTGTGATTTCGCTCATCATCTTCATTGCCTCGATGAGACATAGAATCTGTCCTGCCTTTACATGGTCGCCAACCTGTACGTATGCTGCCTCCTCTGGAGAAGGTGCTGCATAAAATACACCAACTAAAGGTGCAAGTACCTTTTCACCAGCAGGCTCCTCTACTGGTGCTGGATTTTCTGTCACAACTGTGGACTGCACTACTGGAGCTGCTGCCACTGGTGTAGTCTCACTAGCTACAGGAGCACCCTTTGTAATTTTAAATTCTAAGCCGTCCTGTTTTATCTCTAATGAGGAGCTGGTGCTCTTGTCGAAGACTTCCACCAGCTCTTTGATTTCTTTAATATTCATGATTATTTGTGTGCCTCAAGATAATTTACAATATCTGCTACAGTCTTAATATTAGCCATTGAATCCTCATCAATAGTAATACCTGTCTTCTCTTCTACTGCAAGTGAAAGCTCTACAGCGTCAAGTGAATCTGCACCAAGATCCTCGAAGAGGTTTGCTTCCATAGTTACCTTTTCAGCCTTGCAGCTAAGTGTGTCGATAATAATCTCTTTTACTGTCTCAAACATAATGTTCTCCTTTTCTCTCAATAAATATCTAAAAATATTTTAGTTAAAAAGATTTAACTAACTACTCCATATAATACCCAACTTGATTTCAATGTCAAGGTTTTACTTAAAAGTTTTTAGTTAAAAATTCTCAATAAAAAATGAGAGCCCTTGATTTTCAAGGACTCCCATCTTTAAATTTTTTTATTTTTTTAATTCAAATTTCTCTACTAATCCCTTCAATGAGTTTGCATGCTCATTCATTTCGTAGCTCAATGCCAGTGATTCTTCCGAAGTTGCCGCATTATTTTGCCCAACTGAGGAAATTTCTCCGATATTTGCTGACATTTCCTTCACGGATGAAGCCTGCGAGCTAGATGCCTCTGCAATAACTTTTACCTTATCAGCGATTCCCTGAACCTGTCCCACCATGCCATTTAGCTTTTCAGCTGTCTCATTGGCTATAGTAATACCCTCTTCTACGCTCTTTAATGATGCATTAATAAGACCTGCTGTATTTTGAGCAGCCTCTACAGTCTGACCTGCCAGCTGTGATACCTCTGTTGCAACAACTGCAAAGCCCTTACCTGCCTCACCAGCTCTGGCTGCCTCAATAGAAGCATTTAAAGATAAGAGGTTGGTCTGGTCTGCAATAGCATTAATTGTATCGATAATCTTTGAGATTTCCTGTGATGAATTAGAAATTGCATCCATGGCATTTACCACATCCTGCATCTTTCTATTTCCTTCTACAATATCCTCTGCAACAATTTCTACCTCTCTAGAAATAGATGTGGCATCAGATGAATTATTGGAAATCTTTTCTGTAATATCCTGAACAGTAACAGAAAGGTCATCAACGATATTAGCCTGTGATGTAACAGTATCTGCAAGGTTTTGTCCGGCTCCAGCAATCTGGCTGGCACCATCTGAAACCATATCTGATACCTCCATAATCTCCGTCATGGAATCTGAAATTTCCTGAGAGAAGCTTTCAATAGCTATCTGGATATCTTTAAAGTCACCTATAAACTCTCTATCAAATTTGATATTAAAGTTTCCAGCGGCCATAGTAGACATAACCGACTGGATATCATCAATATATCCCTCTAGAGTATTAACAGCTAATTTCAGCTGGGTAACAACCTTTCCGATTTCGTTATCGTAATCATAATCGATATCCACATGAACATTTCCATTTGCAATTTCTTCTGTGGCTTTATGAAGAACCTCAAGATCCTCTTCTATGGATGAAATAAGACTACTACTACGCTTTTTGCTGATTGTAATAATTGTAATCAAGGCACCTATCAAAGCAACAATCGCAATTGCTGTAATTACCATAATAGTCATGTATTTATTGCTTGCAGATTTTTCTGCGAGACTACCTGTTTCATCCAAAGAATCAGCCAAGGTCTCTGATACATCATTTAATGTCGAATTGTAGTATTCCAGGGCGCCAGTATTATCCCCAGCTTCTACCATATCAAGCATTACATAGCATGCATCCTCAAAGGCAGCCCAGTTTGCATCCAAGGCTTTACCTAGCTCTTCGTTTTCAAGATTCTTTGATATTACTCCAAAATATCCCTGAATCTTTGGGAAACGCTCATTCAAATCTTCTACCTGCGCCTCGGTAACCTCTTTATTATTAGATGCAATGGCAAATAATAATCTCTTATTAATTGTCTGCACATCCTTTCGAATTTCCATTTGGTAATTCTCTGTTACAAACTGAACGTTGTAGAAATTATAAACGTTAATGAATATGACCACTAAGAATGCAATCATCAATACAGCCGTGGTCGCAAACATTTTGATTGTGAACCCAGAGAACGAATTCAGCGCCTGAGCGATGGTTCCTTTTCTTTTGTTTTCCATTTTGACCCCTCCAATGACTCCTCAAAATGTGGAATAAACCACATACCTACGTATTCTCATTATATCCATAATCAGCCTAGAAATACGGAAATTCACAGCTTTTTTATAGAACTTTCATATTTTGAAAATAAAAAAGACTAAGGCAAAATCCCTAGTCTTTATAAACCATTTATCGTTCTCTAAATGCATAAGCAATGTTGATAGCGTGATCTGCGCATCGCTCTAAGTCAGTAACCATATCTGAGAAAATAACACCTGCGATAGGCTCGCATTTGTTTTCCATAAGACGCTCTACATGGTGGTTAATGAGCTGCTTTTCAAGCTTATCTACCTTTGACTCAATCTTTTCTATCTTCTTGAGGTTTTCGTAGTTCTCTGTAGCAAATGTATCTACAGCCATCTCAACAACCTCAATTGACTTTTCAGCCATGTCCTTTAGCTCTTTATTAGCCTTCTTAGAAAGCTTTGTCTTTTTATTCTTCATACGCTGAGCATACTCAATAATATTTTCAGCATGGTCTGAAATACGCTCGATATCAGTAACTGTAATAGTGATAGCTGATATACGTCGTAGATTTTCTGGTGTAAGGTCAAGTGCCTGAAGCTTTACCATGGCATCCTGAATAGCGTGATTCAAAATGTTAACTGTCTCCTCGCGCTCCTCTACGTCCTCCACCTTTTCAGAGGAATAATCAAAGAAGCAATCAATAGCATTCTTGAAATTCTCTGTAGCGATTGCACCCATTCTGGCTGCCTCAAGCTGTGCCTGGTGAATAGCCATGTTTGGTGGAACGTTGTTGACCTGTGTCATGTATACTAGCTGTCTATCCTCTGCTGCACGAGCCTCCTCTGGAAGAGTAGGGATAAACATGTATGTAAGCTTGATAATGTAATCTGTAAATGGGAAGATAATACATACTGCCAAAATAGCGAATACTGTATGTGTATTGGCTATCTGTCTACCTGGATCTGTAGATGTAGACTGGATCCATGTAAGCAGTGGTGTAATATGTATGATTACCACAATAACAAGTGCTCTGATAAGGTTGAATAATAAATTCAAAATAGCAGAACGCTTTCCGTTTCTATTGGCAGTAAGTGATGCAAGAAGGTTTGGTGTAACAGAACCGATGGCTGCACCAATGATCAAATATACTGCAATATCGTAATCTAATAATCCCTGGACAACGAATGCCTGGAAGATAACTGTTGATGATGATGAACTCTGTAAAAGAGCTGTAAATGCGATACCAAACAAAAATGCGAGGAATGGATTTCTAAGTGTGCTGAGGAAATTTATAAAAATTTCTGATTGTGAAAGTGGTGCGATAGCCGCTTTCATAATGGTAATACCCTGGAAGAGCATACCAAAGCCCATGATTACGGAACCAATATGCTTGGTAAGGTTGTTTTTTATGAATAGATACATAACAGCACCAATAAATAATAAAAATGGTGTGAATGTAGCAATATTAAAGGCTGTAATCTGTGCTGTAATTGTTGTACCGATGTTGGCACCTAAGATAACTCCAATGGCCTGAGCCAATGTCATCATACCAGAATTAACAAAGCCAATGACCATAACATCTGTGGCCGAAGAGCTTTGTACAAGAACTGTCATAGCTATACCGACAAGGACTGCCATGAACTTGTTCGTGGTAGCCTTCTCAAGAATATTTTGTAAATTATCACCGCAACTATTTTTTAGGCCGGTGGACATGATAGACATGCCAAATAGGAATAGACCTACTCCTCCTAACAGTGATAAAAATTCTGCAATTGTCATTTCATTCTCCTTATACCGTACTTTTCCTTCACGAAAAGCAAATAAAATAAAACCTCTCTCGTAATCGCACGATTGTAATCATAACATTATATTGTATAGGTGTCAAAAGCCTTTAGATATAAGCTTTTATAAAAATACCGTCCTCGCGATATTCTTCAGAAATCAGCTCTCCATTCTCGCGAATTTTCGCAATACTTCCAGCCTCTGTATATGGTACTAATTTCTCTATGTATTCTTTTCCGCCACGCAATAATTCAGCCAAAATTTCTGATACTCTGTCTAAGCCCTTGCCTGTTTTGATAGAGGTGTGAACAGTGTAATCTGCACGTAAATCATGATAATCGCTCTCGTCAGCCACCTTATCCACCTTGTTGAATATAGTGACAATTGGTTTTCCACTAACTCCCAGCTTATCCAAAGTCTCATACACAATCTCCATCTGTCTATCCATTTGTGGATTGCTAACATCCACCACATGAATGATGTAATCAGCGTATTTAGCCTCCTCCAAGGTACTCTTGAAGGCATCTACTAAATGATGTGGAAGCTTTCTAATGAAGCCTACTGTATCTGTTAATAAAAGCTTTTGGTCGTTATCAAGAAGAAGCTCTCGTGTTGTAGGGTCGAGTGTGGCAAATAATGCGTCCCACTCTAATATCTTTGCATCTGTAAGCTTGTTTAATAAAGAAGACTTGCCTGCGTTTGTGTAGCCTACGATAGCTGCCACAGGAACGCCATTGCGCTGGCGCTTTGCACGAGTAATCTCTCTGTGAGAAACCACGTCGTTTAATTCCTTCTTTAGCTGAGAAATACGTCCTGCAATAAGACGCTTGTCCATCTCTAGCTTTTTCTCACCAGGTCCACGGGTACCGATGGCTCCGCCGCCACCTGCTGCAGTACCACCTACTCGTGACATATTCTTACCAAAGCCAGTAAGACGTGTCATCTCATATCTAAGCTGAGCCAGCTCTACCTGGATTTTGCCCTCTGCTGTGCCTGCTCTAGCTGCAAATATATCTAGGATAACCAGTGTTCTATCCATTACCTTTGTATCTAACGCATCGGCAAGATTTCGCATTTGCGCAGGAGTGAGCTCGTCATCACATACAATGCCTGTGGCACCTGTTTCGTATATAAGATCTCTAATCTCCTCTACCTTTCCTTTGCCTACATAGGTGGCAGGATTGCGTCGCTCGAGATTTTGCATAATCTCTCCCACTACCTCTGCACCTGCTGTTTTACATAGCTCTGCAAGCTCTAGGATAGAATCCTTTGCCTCTACCTCGTCATCCTCGCAAACAGCTACTAGTATTACCTTTTCTATAATCTTATCTGTATTAACCATTAATAAATTCCTTAACTATTACTTTACACTGATTTTATCATAGAAATACGTATAAATATAGAAAAGAATATGTCCTAAAGATGCTGATTTCTTGACTATTGGTTACTATAGTGATATTTTAAATAACGAATTAAATATGCTGCTAGGGGCGCGTATGCTGAGAGGTGATTCCACCGACCCTTAATACTTGAACTGGATAATACCAGCGTAAGGAAGCTTTTTTGTTACTCCTAGCACATTTGTGAAGGGAGTTTTTTTATTATGTTTTACAATTTAGTAGAAAATGAATGGGGCGAAATCACATACGTTCCTACATTATTGGGAAAGGCTTTAATAGTAGTTATTATTATTGCACTTTTAGGATTATCTCTTTTGCTAGCTCAAAAGAGTCGTGCTCACAAGGAAGCTCAGAAGAAAAACCCAGCTATGTCTGCAAAGCAATTAGCATTCTGTGCTATGGCAATGGCATTAGGATTTGTTCTTTCTAATATAAAGATTCCAGTTTTCTATACAGGTGGTTCTATTACATTGCTTTCTATGCTTGTAATATGTCTTCCAGCGTACTGGTATGGCGTAGGCCCAGGTATTCTTACTGGTGTTGCATTTGGTTTCTTAAATCTAGTAATTGACCCATATGTTATCCACCCAGCACAGCTTGTATGTGATTACATCTTAGCTTTTGGTGCTCTTGGTTTATGTGGTTTATTTGCCAACAAGAAAAACGGACTTATCAAGGGATATATTGTAGGTATCCTAGGAAGATATTTCTTTGCAGTA
>JAILKL010000020.1 GCA_024693775.1 Pseudobutyrivibrio sp. | reverse complement strand
CAGATTCACGTCCATGTTCAGCTGGCATTCGCCTCGCCGTCCATGGCTCGGCGTGTCTGTTATCTACGTAATTCGTTTCTTTGTTTCTAAACCTCCACTTAAAATCAGGCAATTATTATCCTGCTTGGATTGTAGGGGCTTATTTAATAAAAAATTTAGTGTCTGCTATTTGTACGAACAGTCCTGCTAGAATTGTAAAACCGTTAGACGAACACCCATAAATGAACATACGCGATTACCCATTTAGATAATTAAAATTCTTTGAGTATTTATATGGGCTGTGCGGGTGGAGGCAGGCCCGGGTATAAAAAAGAGGTATAGCGTTTTTTGCTATACCTCTTTGATTACTGCACTTGAAGTGTGTATTGTTGCTGGCTGTACAGACCGCTGTTTGTTGCGGCGGTGATCCATACTACGTAGGTGCCAGGTGTATTGAAGTCGTAGTTTCCGTTGACCTCTAGGCTGTAATTCCATCTTTCGATTTCGTTGCCGCTTGGGTCCTTTAGGCCGATGTACTCTTTGAGCTTTTCGGCATTGGTGTAAGTGGCTACATGGAGGATTCCGTCACCTGCATCCTGCTTTAGATACTGAACAGGATTAAGATTAATCCATGGATTGTAGGCAGCTACTTCTGTTGGGTCATAGTTGCCAAGGCCTGTACCCATGTTTATCTTTACCGATGAAGGCTTTCCGATTGGGCCAGGGTTTGTAGCGTCATCGTACACTACGACTGGTGTGCCAGCCTTGCAGTTGTCATAAATCCACTTTAAGTCATTTACTGCCATTCGAACACATCCTGCAGAGGCACCCTCGCCTAGCTTGTTAAATGAATTTCCTAAAAGTGTGTTGACTGAAGGTGCTGTATATGGAACTGAGTGGAAAAGAATGTGACCATTGAATCTAATGGCATATCTTCCATAAGTATTTCCAAAAAGCTGTCTCCATTCATAATAATCTGAAGTTGAGTAAACACCTAGCGGAGTGTCCTCAGGATTTGCTCCTACCGAGCAAACAAAAGATCTGACAGGCACTGTGTATTGACCATCAGCGGCCTGTGACATTACTGTAACGCAGTTTGCAGCTCTGTTTACCATTAAGGCATAAGGGCTGGCTGCTTTTGCTGACATAGATGGCATCATTGACGCGCAAACAACTACTGCTGCAAGAATAGCTGTCCATCTAGACTTCTTAAAAAACTTTTTCAACATGTTATGAAACCTTTCTCTCTAGCATCTAGATTGAAAGTATATAACCTCTTCATCTGTTGTTCAAGTTTTTTGAAAAATTTTTACAATTTATTCATATCGAAGTGCATCGATTGGATTAAGCTTTGCTGCCTTATTGGCTGGATAGTATCCAAAGAACACGCCGATTCCCATGGAAAACGCCACTGCTACCACAATTGCCACCACTGATACTGAGGCTGAATAGCCCATATATGTGGCTGCCACTGCACCAAGAACAATTCCAAGGATAATTCCTATAAAACCACCCATGATACAAATAACCACAGACTCAGTTATGAACTGAAGTCGAATGGAACCGTTTGTAGCACCAAGAGCCTTTCTAGTACCGATTTCCTTTGTACGCTCTGTGATGGAAACAAGCATGATGTTCATAACTCCTATACCACCTACCACAAGAGAAATTCCTGCGATGATTGCCAAGGCAAGCTCAATGGTGGAAATCATTGTGGTCATAGACTCTATCATACTGGCCATGCTGGTGACAGTGACCTCGTAATCTTCATTATTGGAATAGTATTTTACATTAAAATAATTTTCCACAGTGTCTGCGAAGGCTTCTGAATCTGTATCTATAGTTGTAACAAGTGTGATACTTTCATAGCCATCATTTTCTGTATGAAGCTGTGCTCTGGCTGTATCATAAGGAATGTATAAATCAGTGGTGGTATCCTCTGTTGATGAGCTGGAATAGCTATCATTTTCATACTCATACACGCCTACAATATAATAGGTATAGTATTTTCCACTGACATTTACCTCGATGGATGAGCCTAACGCAGCTGAGGTATCGCCATCAAACATATTGTTAACAAAATAGTCTGAAACAATACATACCTTTTGAGCATTCTCGTAATCCTTTTCTATAAAGCTTCGGCCCGCCAGAAGGGTTAGATCAGTATAATCCATGTAATCCTCGTTGTAGCCAGTGATATTTACATAAGCATATAAGTCGCCGTCCATGGCTGTGCCTGAGCCTACTGAGGATGAGAGCAAGGTGTACTTTATGTTGTCCCCATACTCCTGAAGAAATGAATCTAACATCTCATCTGTAAGATAATCCTCGGTGTCCATCTCTCTTCTATTACCAGCACCAAAATGCAATCCCGAGGTTGTGGATTCCTCTGAGGTGCTCTTTGCGCTGACACCCACTGTCAGATTGTTGGCACCCATTTCCTGCATCTGTGTATTGACCATTACAGTGATGGAATTTCCAACTGTCATAATGGCAATTACGGAAGCAATACCGATGATAATACCAAGCATAGTCAGCAGTGATCTCATTATGTTTGATTTTAAGCCTGCAAGGGCAAGGAGGATATTTTCTGTAATTAGCATGCCAATTCCTCCTTGATTTTTGCCCAGTTTCCTACGGATTCGCCTTTGATATCCCCATCTCTTAGAGTAATGATACGCTCTGTCTCCTGGGAAAGCTCAGGTGAGTGTGTAATCAGAACTATGGTCTTCCCCTGCTCCTCATGAAGCTTGTGAAAGATATCCATAATAAGTCGTCCTGTAGCTGAGTCCAGGGCACCTGTTGGCTCATCGGCTAGGATTATCGCTGGGTCATTTGCCATGGCACGGGCTATGGCCACCCTTTGCTTTTGACCACCTGAAAGCTCGTCAGGATTGTGCATCATACGATGAGTCATACCCACCTGCTCTAAAAGCAGCTTGGCCCTTTCCGTGCGCTCTCCTCTTGGGACTCCTGCATACATCATAGGCAGCTCCACATTTTTAATAGCATTGGTTCTAGCTATTAGATTGTAGGTCTGGAATACGAATCCGATTTTTTTGTTTCTAAGTATTGATAGCTCATGGTCCTTTGCCTTCTCGATATCCACACCATCTAGGGTGTACTCTCCGCTGGTGGGCCTATCTAGGGCTCCGATAATATTCATCAAGGTGGATTTACCAGAGCCTGACTGGCCTACTATGGAAACGAACTCACCCTCATGCACGGAGAAATTTACTCCGTGCAGCACCTCGAATTCGTTTGGAGTGCCAATGAAAAAGCTTTTATGAATGTCATGAAGGTCTAGCATAATATCATTTTTTGCCATAATTCACCTCCTACATTCCGCCTGGGCCACCACTAGGGGCGCCACCGCCGCCCATGTCTCCACCGCCACTTGGACCGCCGTTCATGTCACCGCCGCCCATATTTAGCAATGAATCCTGATTCTTGTTATCCTCTGAATCACTGCTTGTTGTGCTAGCTGCTGTGGCCTTTACTTTCATTCCATCAGTTAATTCATCACTGATAATCTGTACATAATAATCACTTTCAAGACCAAGAGTTACTGTAATCTTTGTCTCATTTCCTTCATCATCAACTGCTGTGACATAGCTATTTCCGTCTGCATCAGTTTCTACACAATCGTATGCAACTGCATACGCGTCCTCAACAGATTCAAGTATTACAGAGGCCTTTGCTGTCATTCCAACTCTAAGTCTATCGTCTGTTCCATCTAAAGTGATTTTTACCTCGTAGCTGGCTGAGCTAGAGCTTGATGTGCCACCTGTTGTAGAAGAGCTTGATGATGTAGAAGAATCTGATGTAACAGCCACATAAGAAACTGTTCCTGTAAATTCTTCATCGTCAGTTGCATCAAACTTTACAACGGCTGATAAACCTTCTGATAGAGAAGCAATATCGTACTCATCAACAGTTGCCTCTACTACAAATGAATCTGTATTAGAAATAGTAAATACTGTATTACCCTGTGTGTAGTTGTTTCCTTCCTCTACATTGATTGCTGTGATGTATCCGGAAAAAGGTGCAACCACCTGTGTACCAGACTGGCTTTCTGTTACTGAATCGTACTCATCAGATTTTGTATAGGTATCGTTGTACTCCTGATTTAACTGCTCTAATTCATACTTATATTGAAGCTCTTCTATCTCGTCCTGAAGTGTCTCGATTTCATCCTGCTTTGATTCATAAGTATCAATATCTAAATCGTAAAGCGACTTACACTGAGCTGTTTCTGTCTCATATCTAGACTTCTTTGTGGAATCATTTGGATATGCCATGTAATCCTCATAAGCATCTACAAGATTTAAATAATAAATCTCGTTTTCATCCAACCATTCCTGGATTTCAGTGATTTCCTCCTGCTTTTCTGCTATCTGATCCTGATAATCCTGAAGTGTGTGGGCGTCCTCAATTTCAGATATATTATATTTTGCATTTAATTCTGCCAGCTTTTCCTCATAATCATCTGCATCAAACTCAACGACCACATCCCCAGCTTCCACATAATCACCTACAGAATAATTTACTGCTGCTACCTCTGTACCGGTGGCAACTGTAGATGTGACAGACTGGGACTGACCAGCTGCAAGGGTACCTGTCACACTGATAGATGACTGCAAATCCATAGTCTCTACCTCTGTTGTAAGGGTGGAGGTATCCTGAGCCTGTACCTTTTGACTCTTAAAGATAAATTTCTTGGCCGCCACGGCTCCAACAACAATTACTAAAAATAAGATAATAAAAAGTAGTTTTCGTTTCTTTATGAACCTTCCTACGTTACTAAAAATTTTACTTACGAAAGAACCTAGTTTTAATTTTGGTTTGTCTTTATTTTCTCCCGTATTTTTCCTCAATCCCATGCGAGTTCCTCCTATAAAATTAGCTTTGACGCCAATCACTATAAGTGGATTTTTCCCGTAAGTAAACGGATTACACAGCATTTTCAGAATGTTTCAAAAAACCTTCACTTTCACCCTGAAAGCCCCACAAAAGCAACAAAAAATGGTCACTTAGATTTCTCTAAGTGACCACATTTATTTCATTTATTATTCATATCGAAGTGCATCGATTGGATTTAGCTTTGCTGCCTTGTTTGCAGGGTAATATCCGAAGAATACACCGATTGCCATAGAGAATGCCACGGCAATAATAATACTCTGGATGGAAACTGCTGCCTCATAGCCCATGAGCTTGACAGCGAAGGTTCCTAAAAGGATACCAAAGATAATACCTATGATACCGCCGATAATACAAATAACCACTGACTCAGTGATGAACTGAAGTCGGATAGAACTATTGGTAGCACCAAGTGCTTTTCTAGTACCAATTTCCTTTGTACGCTCTGTGATGGAAACCAGCATAATGTTCATTACGCCAATACCACCTACCACAAGGGAAATGCCTGCGATAACTGACAATGCCAGCTGAATCATGCTAATCATTGTATTCATTGAATCCATCATGGATGCCATGCTGATTACCATAACCTCGTATGCATCGTTTCTAGAATAGTAGTTTACATTGAAGTAATCTCTAACTGTATTTGCAAAGGTGTCGTTATCTGTGTTGATGGAGGTAACAAGTGTTAAATAACTATATCCCTTGTTTTGAGTGTGATTTGCTATTCTGGCTGTTTCCAGTGGAATGTACACATCTGTTGTAGGGTTGTCAGAAGCTCCAAAGGAGAACTGATTTGCCACATACTCATATACACCAACTATGTAGTAATCATAGTAATCGCCGCCTGTTTTTACCTCAATCATCTGACCCAAGGCTGCATCACTATCGCCCTTGAAGACTCTTTCGACAAGTTTATCCGATACCATGCAGACCTTTTTGCCCATCTCGTAATCCTGATTTAGGAATTGTCTACCGGCAACCATATCAAGATCGCTAAATTTGACATAATCTGCATTGTAGCCTGTGATTTTTACGTTGGCATTTTTGCTACCTCTGCTTACCTGGCCGCCCTGGCCTACGCTTTCGCTGATAAGCATATATTTAACGTCGTCTGGATACTTTTCCTTGAATGACTTTAGCATGTCCTTTGTAATAAGGTCATCATCTGTCATATCTCTGACATAGCCTGTTCCAAAATTCATGCCGTTTTCGCTTTCACCTGAGTCCTGAGATTTCTGTGAAACACCCATCTCCAGGTTGTTGGCTCCCAACTCCTGCATTGTTGAATTGACAATCAACGTAATGGAATTACCTACTGTCATAATGGCAATTACGGAAGCAATACCGATGATAATACCAAGCATTGTCAACAGTGAACGCATGATATTGGCTTTTAATCCCGCTAAAGCAACGAGGATATTTTCTGTAAATAACATTACATTCCCTCCTTTGCTTTTATTGCTGGCCAATTTCCAGCTGTCTCACCCATGATGGTGCCATCCTTTAGGGTGATGATACGCTCTGTCTCCTGAGAAAGCTCTGGAGAATGAGTGATTAAAACGATTGTCTTGCCCTGCTCCTCGTGAAGCTTGTGGAAGATGTCCATAATGAGTCGACCTGTTGCCGAATCCAGGGCACCTGTTGGCTCATCAGCCAGGATAATCGCTGGGTCATTTGCCATGGCACGCGCTATAGCCACACGCTGTTTTTGTCCACCAGAAAGCTCGTCAGGATTGTGATGCATTCTGTCCTTCATGCCCACCTGCTCTAAAAGCATTCTAGCTCTGTCTGTACGCTCACCACGACTCATACCGGCGTACATCATTGGAAGCTCTACGTTTTTAAGAGCGTTTGTACGTGCAATCAAATTGTAGGTTTGGAAAACGAAACCTATTTTTTTATTTCTAAGTGCTGAAAGCTCGTGATCTTTTGCCTTTTCAATATCCACACCATCAAGTGTGTATTCACCCTCTGTTGGCCTGTCTAGGGCACCGATAATATTCATCAATGTGGATTTACCTGAACCTGACTGACCTACTATGGAAACGAATTCGCCCTTGTTTACTGTGAAATTGATTCCGTGCAATACCTCGAATTCGTTTGGTGTGCCAATGAAAAAGCTTTTATGAATATTTCGAAGGTCCAGCATTAATTCTTCTGCCATAAGAACCTCCTATTATTCCATGTAAATGTAATCTGTTATGTCTGTGCTAGGTGCGTCGTTTACGATAGCCTTTACTGTGTCACCCTCGGCAATACCATCACCACTAATCTCTACATAATAATCACTTTCAAGACCACGTGTGACAGTCACATCCTTTTCTGTGCCATCCTCTGCAATTGTTGTTACAAAGTATGTGCCGTCCTCATCCTGCTGTACACAGTCGTATGGAACTGCGAGAACATTTTCCACAGAATCCATGATAACTGATGCCTTTGCAGTCATACCTACTCTAAGTCTGTCGTCTGTATCGTTTAACTTAATTTTAACCTTGTAGTTTGCAGAGCCTCCTGTAGTAGCTGCTGCTGTTGTACCATAGGCTGAAGCTGAGCTTGCAGCACTTGATGTGGTGCTATCAGATGCGATAGAAACAAAGGTAACCTCGCCCTTGAATTCCTCATCACCTGTGGCTTCAAACTTTACAGCTGCTGGAAGCCCCTTTGAAATATTTGCAATATCATACTCATCTGCTGTAGCCTCAACTACAAATCCGCTAGTATCAGCGATTGTAAATACTGCGCTACCCTGTGAATAGTTGTTGCCCTCCTCTACATTCATAGAAAGGATATAGCCTGAAAATGGTGCAGCTACCTGTGTGCTGTCCATGCTCTCGTATACATTGTCATAGGCATCAACCTGTGTATAGGTCTGAGCATAATTCTGCTTTAACTGAGCAAGCTCAATCTTGTTCTTTGTGGTACGGATAGATTCCTCTAATGACTCTACCTCATCCTCAACTGCCTCATAGCCTGCGATTGTAACTGGCTCGCTTAAGGCTGCGGCTGCTGCAGATTCTCTTGTCCATCTCTCGACCACTGAATTATCTGAATCCTTGTATTTTTCATACTGCTCAAAAGCATCCTTTAGATTTTCATAAACAGCTTTGTTGTCCTCAAGCCATTTATTCTTTTCATCGATTTTCTTTTGAGTGTCCTCGATGGATTTTTGCATATCCTCGATGGACTGTGAGCTCTCGAGATTTTCTATATTGTACTGAGCATCAAGCTCGGCTACTTTTCTTGAATAATCATCACCGTCAAACTCAACTACTACTGCTCCGGCCTCAACGTAATCACCTACTTCGTAATTTACCTTTGAAACCTTTACACCAGTGATTCCTGTTCCTCCGATAGTTGATGTAACGGTAGCTGTCTCATTGGCGGTAAGAGTACCTGTCACACTAACTGACTGAGTTAAATCCATTGTTTCTACCTGCGCTGTAACTGGCTGGTTGGCCATTTCTTCGAGTGCAGCTGCAGCCTTTTTCATGCTGCTTCTAACATACAAAATAATTAAAACTAAAATTACTAGAAAGATTGTAAGTTTGATATGTTTCTTAAAGAATCTACCGATTGCTTTTAAGATTCTTACAACTACATTCTCGCTAGTCTTTGACTCTGTCACATCATTTGATGTAGTCTCTTCCTTTTTCTTAAAACTTATCATTTCAGTCCTCCCTAAAATTTCACGTAAAAATCCTTTTACGTTCACAATCACTACTGTTTAACAGTGTACTTTTTTTATATTATCAATGTAAATATGTGGATGAAGATTTTAATATATTTTTAATATTTTCTTCTATATATATTAAAAATTAACTCCAAAAAGATATATTTATAATTAAATTTGGAATCCTTACAAATCAGTCATCACTATCATCATATTTTAAAATATCCCCCGGCTCACACTCTAGCGCCCTACATATCCCCTCTAACGTAGAAAATCTAATTGCATTCACCTTGTTATTTTTAATTTTTGACAAATTCACATTGGTAATACCTACTTTTGATGCTAGCTCCTGCAATGATATGTGCCGCTTGGCCATCATTACGTCTAGCTCCAATCTTATTTTACCCATTATTTACACTCCTTATCGATAAACGATAATTTCATTCTAGGTATTTGTGATTGGGCTGTCAATAAATATCTAACGTTTATCGATAATTTTTCAGGGATGGTGGTTGTTGTATTTTGAGTTTTGTATGTAATTTTAGATATGATTTGAGATGAGTTTTAGTTGATATGACTTCTTGCTGACATAATAAGGTGTTTCTTTGGAATAACCTGGCTTTCTTGTTTTTTTCTGGACTGATTTATTGTTTATTCTTTTTATTTGGAATAGTATATTAGGGAAGTTTTATTACAGCATATTTAGGGTATAACAACTTCATTGGAATACATGAAATAATTCTTTTTTTCATGGTATATACGAATTGTATTTTATTATTGGGAGGAAATATGGATTTAAAAGAAATATCTATAGAAGAAATAGGAAATATTAAAATTGGCCAGGTAGAAAACCAGGATGCTGGCACAGGTGTAACTGTAGTTGTTGCCCCTGACAGTGCTCCTTGCGGACTGGATATCAGAGGCGGCGGTCCTGCCAGCAGAGAGTCAGGATTAATGGACCCACTGGCTGCAGCCGAAGTGATTCACGCTGTTGTCCTCGGTGGAGGATCTGCCTTTGGATTAGATGCTGCCGGCGGTGTTATGAAATATCTTTCTAAGCAGGGCATCGGATTTCCAGTTGGGAATGTGGTAGTTCCACTTGTTTGTCAGTCTGATATTTTTGACTTGGGTTATAAAAGAAACGACGTATATCCCGATAAAGAAATGGGCTACGAAGCTTGTACCAAAGCTTTTACTGGAGCTCATGGTAATTTCAAATCAGGAAGCTATGGCGCAGGCTGCGGTGCCACTGTAGGAAAAATGCTCGGCCCTGACAGATGCACAAAATCAGGTGTTGCCAGCTACGCAGTCGAGCTTGGCGATTTAAAGGTCGGCGCTATTGTTTGCACCAATGCAGTTGGCGATGTTTACGATTATAAAACTGGAAAACGAATTGCCGGAGTAATGTCTGAGGATGGAAAATCTCTTAATGATATTTCCTGCGAAGAAATTATGTATCACATGGCATTGAATTCAGATAGCAAAAATAATGCTAATTCTGAGGCAAAAACAGAAGGCAATAAATTAGACAGTGAATTTACCGCAAACACTACGATTGGTATCGTATTTACGAATGCAAAATTCAACAAGACTCAATTATGCAAATTGGCCGGCATGACCCACGATGGATACGCCAGATCTATCAAGCCTGTCCACACCTCAATGGACGGCGACAGCATTTATGCGATGTCGCTAGGCACCGTGGATGCCCCACTTGATTTAGTAGGTACCCTAGCAGCACAGGTTATGAGCGAGGCCATCACACGAAGTGTTCAGTAGCTGATGGTGATTACATGTATTAATACTCGACATTAATTTCATATAATAGAATATTTTCGGCGTCCCTATACTAGTTCCATTTCAGATTCCATTTGAGTGAAACCATACTTTTCGTATAGCGGGCGCCCCATTTCTGTTGCCTCTAAGGATATCTGTTCTACGCCACGTTCCTTTGACATTTTCACCAATGTATCCAATGTTTTATAAGCAATCCCCTGACGTCGATACTCAGGATTAGTGTACATATTCATAACATAAGCCTTCTTGCCACTTGGATTATGGTATGTTGGCATTACTTCATAAAAGCTAACACCACCAGCACCTATGAATTTATCCCCCTCCATAACTAAAATCGCAATATGACTACCGTCTTCCAGCGCTCTTTCATAATATTTACGAGACTGCTCCTCCACCTCTGTCATATCCACCGATTCATCTAGTTTATTAGCTGCTCTCAACACCTCTACCCTAGAAGATGTCAAAATATCAATGTCCTTCAATGTTGCAACTTTTATTTCCATGATATGCCCCCTAATGTTGTGCTATAGATTGTATTTCATTGATGATACCTTAACTCATTAGGAATTCCAATATTTATTGATTATCATTTCAAGATTCATAGTGTCGAATCCGTTTTCTCCTGTTTCAAAAGTATATAGAAAATTCTCGCCATATTCATAACCTAATTTTCGATACTTCTCTATTTTTCTAATAGCAGCGACAGCATATTCAGGTCTATCCATCATACCAAAATGCTCATACACAAAAGTTTTTCTAGTATTGATATTTAATACTACAAAATCCGGATGAATCCCTGTTTTATTTAGCTCATGGGCAGGCTCATACACATAAGGAATGCCTTCTTTTTCTAATTTGTCTGCGATTATTTTTTCTGACTTAGATCTAACATGTTCTCCATTATCGGTGTAGTATGGTGTTTCTATTGGGTATTTGTCATCATACAAATCTTTTTCTTTCTTCATAAAAGATTTTTTCCAAGCTTCGGTGAATTTTTCTTTATCTTCATATTTACTCTCTATTAAACTTTTTCTAATATCTGACTGATTTTTATAAATATCCTCACCGCTTTGGATTGGATATTCCTCAATCATTTTCTCCAAAACATCTATTTGATTATCTAGTAGCTTTAACAGCTGTATATCAAAATCCTTTTGTGCCAATTGCTTAGCAATAGACAACTCACTCTTTTTTATGAAGGTTCTAGATACTTTATTCCTTCCTGGCCCGGTCATAGTCTTGCATTTGTATAGTTGATAGTACTTACCTTTATTAATTTTTGCTTCAAGAAAATATCCATCGTCAACAGGGTAAATTCTTCTCAATCGATCTCTTTCTATTTTTAATTCATTAAGCTTGTTATCCGCAATATCTATAAATTTTTCCAACTCGTTACCTCTTTCTATTAGCTTTACCTCTAGCCTCCTCTATTTTCCTCTTGGCTAGTGGTAATTTCTTTCTGCTTTACCTCTAGCTTCCTCTATTTTTCGCTTGGCTAGTGGTAATTTCTTTTTGCTTTACCTCTAGCTTCCTCTATTTTTTGCTTGGCTAGTGGTAATTTCTTTTTGCTTTACCTCTAGCCTTCCCTATTTTTCACTTGGCTAGTGGTAATTTCTTTCTGATTTACCTCTAGCCTTCTCTATTTTTCGCTTGGCTAGTGGTAATAATTGATTAATTCCATGGTAATTTTCCAAATAAGACCTCTACAACATAAATATATCTTTAATCATCATTGAAAATCTCTATCGATATGATAGAAAAGAAATAGTAATAACTTTGAAGTGTTTATCTTTAACATATTTAGCATTTTCCTTTATAAAAAATAATGGCC
The DNA here is from genome assembly GCA_024693775.1 of Pseudobutyrivibrio sp. GTDB lineage: Bacteria > Bacillota > Clostridia > Lachnospirales > Lachnospiraceae > Pseudobutyrivibrio. Next base: position 11,853 of record JAILKL010000020.1, on the reverse strand, counting down.
GAATCAAGAGACCATTAAAAATGAAAATATGTTATTTACACGATATTTATTAACGTTTACTCTATATAAATTATAATTAAGATAGTTTAGAAAAGAAACAAAAAAACTCACATACGGAAGTATGTGAGATAGTGCGGGTGACAGGACTTGAACCTGCACGGTCGCCCACTAGAACCTAAATCTAGCGCGTCTGCCAATTCCGCCACACCCGCAAGTTAATCAAGGTTTTCAACTAGAAGTCTACGACCTCGATGTCGGCTCATCGACTTATCTAATATAACACACAGGCGTATTAAATGCAAGAAAATTTTACAACTTATTAATACATGAAGTGTTTTATTATCGTATTTACGATTTCATTGTTTGGTCAGCAATAAGTCATAGGTTCTTGTGGGCCTTTTCCTTAAGTTGCCACAAGAAGTCGTGTAAATTTTGTATCAATACATAATATAAAACTGCTAGCAACTAGCACAATCTTTACCTCTAGCTCTCTCCAAAATCAGCTATGCTAGTGGTAATCCTAATTCATTTTACCTCTAGCCCGGCCCGGAATACGAAGAGATAGTGGTAATCTTAATTCATTTTACCTCTAGCCCTCCACGAAACCAACTATGCTAGTGGTAATCTCGATCCATTTTACCTCTAGCCCTCCCCAAAATCAGCTATGCTAGTGGTAATCCTGAATCATTTTACCTCTAACCAGGCCCGGAATACGAAGAGCTAGTGGTAATCCTACAAAAAAATACCTCTAGCCCGGCCCAAATGGGACAAGCTAGAGGTAAAAAGTGGGGAAGTCACATATCTCGGACTTTTCCATTCAATATTTTCTAATAGCAATAAAGAATTCTACAAAGACTTAATTCTCTCAATAGCGCGAGCTGTGTTCTCTGCTGAGCCGAAGGCTGTGAGTCTGAAGTAGCCTTCGCCTGATGGGCCGAAGCCGGCGCCTGGAGTACCTACTATCTGAACCTTTTCAAGTAGGAAGTCAAAGAAATCCCATGATGTCATGTTGTCTGGTGTCTTTAACCAGATGTATGGTGCGTTTACGCCACCGTATACTTCAAAGCCTGCATCCTTTAATCCTGTGTAGATAGTCTTTGCATTGTTCATGTAGTAGCCTACCTGCTCACGAATCTGTGCCTGGCCCTCTGCTGAGTAAACAGCTTCGCCGGCGCGCTGGATGATGTATGGTGCACCATTGAACTTTGTGCCGTGGCGGCGAGCCCACATGCCGTGAAGTGACACTCCGTCAAATACAAGATCCTTTGGTACTACTGTGTAGCCAAGACGAACACCTGTGAAGCCTGCATTCTTTGAGAATGAGTGAATCTCAATAGCGCATGTCTTTGCACCTGTGCACTCGTAGATAGAATGAGGAACATCTGCCTCTGAAATGTATGCTTCGTATGCTGCATCAAAGATAATGAGGCAGCCATTCTTATTAGCATAATCTACCCAAAGCTGTAGCTGGCTCTTTGTAAGAGTTGTACCTGTTGGGTTGTTTGGAAGACAAAGATAAATAACATCTGGTGTCTCCTTTGGAAACTCTGGAACGAATTTGTTCTCTGCTGTTGTAGGCATATAGATAAGCTCTGACCATTTGCCAAGCTTCTCATCATATGTACCACAACGTCCAGCCATTACATTGGAATCAACATAAACTGGGTAAACAGGATCACATACAGCGATGCGAGCATCAGCTGAGAAGAGCTCCTGAATATTTGCTGAATCTGATTTTGCACCGTCTGATACAAAAATCTCATCTGCTGAAATATCACAGCCTCTAGACTGATAATCATTTTTTGCAATAGTTTCACGAAGAAATGCATATCCTAAATCAGGAGCATAACCGTGAAATGTATTTGCACTACCCATTTCATCTACTGCTGAATGAAGTGCATTTATCATAGCAGGAGCGATTGGCTGTGTAACATCACCAATACCTAATCTAATAATGTCTGCGTTTGGATTTGCTTCGCTATAAGCTGCTACTTTTTTTGCAATAGTAGAAAAAAGATAGCTACCAGGAAGTTTCTGAAAGTTTGTGTTTACTTTGAACATTTGCGCCTCCTATAAATGTCAATGTGCTAGTTATGTGTGCCTATACGTTTTACTATCCTATCGTATTCTAGGTTTCCTCCAAACAAATCCAGGCATGAACCAACTGTAAAGTCCATGGTGTTGTCGGAAAGATAACTAATCAGCTCAATGTCGCCATAATCAGCAACACCTCCAGCATAAGTGATAGGAATCTTTTTGTATCCAGCAAGAAATCCAACCAAATCTCTATCTATACCCTTTTGTCTACCCTCGACATCTGCTGCATGAATCAAAAACTCGTCGCAGTAGTTTGCCAATTTATCTAAGAAATTATAGGTGATAATTTCCTTTGATACCTTTTGCCATCTGTCTGTAACAATGTAAAATTTATCATCAATACGTGTGCAGGATAAATCAAGTACCAGGTGCTCTCTTCCCACAGCTGATGATATCTTTTTTAAAGCGTCAAAATCTACTCTACCGTTATTGAAAACAAAGGATGTAACAATAACGTGGCTTGCTCCGGCTTCAATGAAATCCATTGCATTTTTGTCATCCACACCACCACCGTACTGCATTCCTCTAGGAAATGCTGAAAGCGCAGACATGGCCTCCTCTTTAGAAAGCTCATATTCAGGAGTGCCCTTCATATTTAAATTGATAATATGTCCGCCATCTAAGCCATCCTGGCCATATAGCTTGGCATAAAAATCTGCTCCCTTTTCTGCGACAAAATTTTCCTGTGGCTGTCCATCAACCTTTCCTAAATCAGATAATGTTGATCCAACTATCTGTTTGACTTTTCCATTGTGGATATCGATACATGGTCTAAATTTCATTTCAAGTCCCCCCGGATGTAATTTTTAATTTCACGCTTTAGCATGTTAAACAAATTACTTCACAGTATAACTTTCTGCTGCCTGATATTCAATAACACTTTCGAAAAATTTTGTAGCAAGTTTTACAAGATACTCTGTATCCTTTGCACCGGCTGTCTCATATGGAGAATGCATAGCAAGCTGTGCTAGTCCTATATCAACGCCATTGATTGAAACATGGGCATTTGAAATATTTCCAAGAGTAGAGCCGCCAGCCACATCTGAGCGGTTTACAAATACCTGATAAGGAACCTGGGCCTTTTTACATAGCTCTGTAAAGATTCCAAATGAAACTCCGTCTGTCATGTATTTCTGATTTGCATTGAACTTTACAACAATACCTTCGTTCATGAATACCTTGTTTGTAGGATCACTCTTCTCTGGATTGTTTGGATGTAAAGCGTGTGCATTGTCAGCTGATACCATAAATGAATTTGCAATAGCTGTGAGTAAATCAGAATTTGATCCACCCATTGCTTCGTTTATACGAACCATTGCATCATAAAGGAATGTAGAATCAGCGCCCTGCTTTGTGCCGCTGCCAACTTCCTCGTTGTCAAAGGTAACATGTACCTGAACTGCTGACTCAGAATTCTTTGCAGCAAGTATACCCATCATAGAGCTGTATGAGCACTGAAGATCATCAAGTCTTCCGATAGAAATAAATTCGTCCTCTGCGCCCCAAACAACGCCCTTATCACGGTTGTAAAGGAATAAATCATCACCGATAATATCCTCTTCCTTTACGCCTGCTGCATCTGCTACAAGCTTCATTAATTTGCAATCCTCGTTCATTGTAAGAAGTGGAAGAAGATCCTTTTGTGGATTGTATTTAATACCATCATTTGCCTCACGATTCATATGAATTGCAAGGGAAGGAAGCATACAAAGATTTTTATCAAGATTTACAAGCTTGTTTGTGATGCATCCATTTTCTTTTACCATAATGCGGCCTGCAATAGAAAGTGGTCTGTCAAACCATGGTGCCATAAGCATTCCGCCATATTTTTCTGTGTTAAGCTTTACATATTTGCCCTCTTTCATCTCAGGATTTTCCTTGATTCTGAAAGTAGGTGAATCACTGTGGCTAGCCATAATCATGTAGCTGCCTACTTCCTTTGTAGGCATTTTAAATGCAAGAATTGATGAACCATTTCTTGTCACAAAATAGTTCTTTCCTAATTCAAGGTTCCATTTCTTTCCTTCTAATAATTCCTCAAAACCAGCATCTAAAAGTGCCTTCTTTTCGTTTGCAATTACATGAAACTGTGATGGACTATTCTCGATGAAATTGAATAATCCCTGATTTGTGTTACTCATATTAAAAATACTACTCCTTATTTATTTTTCTTTTTCTTGTTTTTCTTTACACTATAGCCAAAGGTGCCCTGTGGACTAGTCAGTCCAAAATATGTGCCATGGCTGTAGGCTAATAATCCTGATTTTTCAAGCTCAAAGCGGCCTGTCTCATTCATATATTTCTCATCAGCATGCACACAAAGCACATCTGCCACAAACATAGTGTGACTACCATATTCATGAATTTCACGAACACGGCACTCGATATTTACAGGGGATTCCTCTATCATAGCCACATTTACCTCATCTGCCTCTACCTTGTGCAGACCGCATCTTTTGAATTTATCAACATCGCGACCGCTGGTGACTCCGCAGTAATCTGTAGCAAAAGAAAGCTCCTCAGTAGTAAGATTTATTACAAATTCTCCAGAGGATTTGATCATGTCATAGGAATATCTGCTAGGTCTGACTGATATATAAGCCATTGGTGGATTGGTGCATACTGTGCCTGTCCAAGCAACGGTTAGGATATTGTCATTTCCATCTTTGTCCCTGCAAGAAACCATTACAGCAGGAAGTGGATAAATCATATTTCCTGGTTTCCATTTTTGTTTACTCAAATAAATCCTCCTATCGAATGTTTATTACCACATCTAATAAATATACCTCAAAACTGCCCAGATTTAAACCTTCACGGACCCTTTATAAAACAAAAAATCCTAATGAAGAAATATTCTCCATTAGGATTTCTGTAATTCAATATAAATTATCTTTTTCTACGTACACTGTAGAATCTAAAGCCTAATACACCAACAACTGCAAGTGCAATTATTACTATTATAATAGCGAAGAGTGTAGATTGATTATTCTCGTCTGTTACTGGTGCTGATGCATCATCCATCTGAGCATTTGCTTCCTCTACTGTATTTTCCTTGATTGTCTCATCAGTTTCCTCTTCTGCTGTTTCTTCCTCAGCTTCTTCTACTGCAGCATCCTCTTCGTCCTCTGTGTCAGCAATCTTAGCACTGCTCTTCTTAGTTGTATTGCTGCTAGAAGACTTCTTTGCCTCTTCCACTGTTCCTGCAAGTGGTGCCTGAACATCATTGCTTGCAGACTGAACAATATCGTTTCTAGAAGTAATCTGACTAGCTGCTGCGCTAGAGCTGCTTGATGAGCTTGAGCTGTTTGATGAGCTTGAGCTGCTTGATGAGTTTGAGCTGCTTGATGAACCTGTGTTGCTTGATGAGCTTGAATCACTTGTTGAACCAGATTCTGTTGTAGAATCACTTGGCTTTGTCTCCTCTTCCTCATCCTGATTTAACTGCTCTGCTGTAGGTCTCTCAGCCTGGAAAGCTGCTGTTATATTCTCTTTAGTATATCCATCGCCATTGCTTACGCTAAGTACGATTTCATCGGCAAAAAGCTGATGCTCTGCTGCAGATACCTGCATTGGAGAAAATGCTGACTTAACCATAGATAATAATGAAGCGAAAATATCATTTTCTTCTTCTGAAGCATTATCCTCAGTTGGCTCCTCAGCTTCCTCAGATTCTACTGCATCATCATTTTCTACAGCTTCCTCTGCCTCTGGCTCCACTACCTCTGGCTCTGCTACCTCTTCATTATCAACGTCTTCCTCAGCAGGTTCTTCAACAAGCTCCTCTTCTGGCTCTGCTTCTTCAACATCCTCTTCTTCCTCTTCTGAATAAAGCATGTCATTTGAAACATTTACTGAATACCAGCAATTTCCAATGTGGGCCATCTTCTTTCCTGGCTCAGGACCAAAGAATTCAGCGCCATCATCACCATAAGGTGCTGCATAAATATATGCGCCATCAGCAAATTCCTCATCCTCTAGGTGGATGTACATTCTAGTCTCGTTTTCTCCCAGCTCTTCCTCTTCATCAATAGCACGAGTCTTCTCTTCAGGCTCTACTACTTCTTCCTCTTCATCCTCTTCATCCTTTTCTTCTGTCTTTGTAGAATCATAAAGATCTACGACCTCAGAATCTGTAAGAGCTGTATCGTATATTCTCACATCATCGAAAAGTACATCCTCGCAATCCTCATCACCCCAGATTGCGCCGGCGCCAACCATTACGTTGTTAACCTTCTGAATAGATGTATCTGTGCCACTTAGTGGTGTTGTAAGGTCTTTCTTCTCCTGACCGATAAGCTGACCATCAAGATAAACATTAAGTCCTGTTGTTGAAACTGTGTATGTTACTTGCTTCCATGTACCCTTCACATCGCTATATGCAACTGTAGGATTTGCATCAGCATAGCCATTTGCATTAATTCTACCGATTAGGTTTGCTCCGATTCTTGTCATTGGATAATTGCCAATTGTAGAACCGCCACTGTTTCTATCTGCCTCAAATAATGCACTGTGCTCAAATGTGCTATCGCCAATGTTTACCCACATGCTTACTGAGTAACCTGACTTATCAACAGTTTCAAAAATATCTCCTGGAAGTGAAAGGTAATTTACCTGCTTGTTGCCTGCAGCATTTTCTACCTTTAATACATCACCTCTGGTTTCATCCTCTACTACAGAAGCTGTACCAATTAATGTTGCGTCATCTTGTGTCTTTGAAGTTGAAGTTGCTTTTACGTTTGTTCCATCCACATTCTCAAAATCATATCCTGCAAGAACGTGTGGAGCGTCATATACTGTTACCTTTATATCAGTAGTCTTTGTAACAGCTCCGCTGCTTACTGTAGCTGTCAAGGTTACGACTGTATCTTCAGCAGGTACTGTAACCTTACCAGTATTTGATAGTACTGCTGAATTATCTGATTCCCAAGAGATTTCAGCACCAGACATACTCTCTGGAAGCACAATATCCTCTCTTGTTGTTGAAGGTATTACACTAGAAAGCTTGTCGATAACATTATCTACTGTTCTAGCATCAGACTGCTCGTATTTGCTACCCCATATAGCAAGGTTATTGTCACCAAATGCTGTAAAGGTCATTGTCTCAACTTCGTTGTCATTTTTTTGTTCAAAGAATACACCCTTATAAGTTGCATCTCCAATATGAAGAGTTACGTATGTATAATCCTCTCCATCCTTCATTTCCCATGTACCAGTCTCATCACCTGTGATTGTACCATCAGCTAAAAGCTCGATGTCCTCTGTCACAATCATGTCGCCGCTCTTTTCAGCATTACCGTGATTTACGAACTCGTATGTACCAACAACTTCATCCTCTGTATACTTTGAAATCTTCTCATTTCTATTCTCATATACAGCTGTTACTGGCCATTCATCTTCATTTAAGAACTGCTGTCTTACTCTGACCTCATGGTACTCACCTACAGATGGATCCAAAAATCTCTGGTGGAAAATCAAATAATAATCTCCATCATCTGTTATCATTGCTGAGTTATGGCCCGCAGCTCTGTAGCCTGGCTGATCATAGAACTGATAGTTACCAATTAGCTTTACGCCATATTTATAGCAATCAACACCACTGTTTTGAGCCTCATTTCCTGCTGGATCAACATATGGACCAAATACATTCTTTGAACGGAACATTCTCATGTTGTATCCGCCTGTTGTTGTAAGTCCGCCATAGGTCTCATATAAATAATAATATCCAGTGTTCTCATCATACTGAATGTATGGTCCCTCGCCTGACTGATGATTTCCACCGGCAATATGTGTACCAAAATATCTATCTACAGTGTTGCCACTGGTTTCCTCTTTACCATCATGTCCTGGATAAATAGCCTCACCGGTCTTCTGATCAATTTCTAGAATGAATAAACCACCTGACCAAGAGCCATATACCATGTACATGTGCTCGCCACTTGCATCATAGAAAAGTGTAGGATCAATGGCGTTTGGAGCATAATTATTGTTCCAGCTTCCATCCTTATTAAAGCACTTCCATGTAGATGCATCACCATCAATTTTTCCTTCCGCAATCAGATCATTGAATGGTAAATAATCATTTGTCCATGTTGTATCTCTTGTACTATTGCCATCGTAATTTACTTTTCCTGTATTGGTAAAACCAGAATACATAATAGTATCGCCATACTCATAGCCGCCGTCTACAGTCTTTGATACCATAAATCCAATACAGCTTCTGCGCCATGTAGAAGATGCGCTGTAATACAGCATGTAAGCTCCCTTAGTGCCATCTTCCCATTCGTAGTTTTCATTGTAGATTACATCTGGTGCCCATACCGCATAATTGCCACCAGCGCAATCGCCATCATCATAGCCTGCCCACTCAAAGGATTCTGCTAGGTTTTCCTTGAGATTACCGTAAATAGGATTGTTTTCAGGATCCTGATAATCTGTCGAAATCTGTTTCCAATTAACTAAATCTGTGGAACTGGCTGTTGCAACATGAGAACCAAAAACATAGTATGTTCCATTGTCCTCATAAATAGATGGGTCGTGTACAGATACACGAGAAATTGATGTGGCAGCCTGTGCTTCTATAGACCCAAAGCCAGAAATCTGCGCACCTGAAGTTGCCATAGCTGCTGACAAGGCAATCGCTACGGCCTTTTTGAATTTTTTCATTTGTTCCCCCTTTTTCTCTTTCTCCTCTTTTTTTGTTTAGATTTTTCTAAACTAATTTAATTCTTCAACTTCTTTCACTATTTTATACATTACATTTTCTTTATATTCAACACTATTTAGCTCTTTTTACCCATTTAGATTGATTTTTGTTAAAATATTTTAAAAACAACGTGCAATTTTTATCTATTTTTTCATGTTTTTTATCTATTTTAAACATAACTTTTTAAATACAGCTTTAAATATTACTTCAAACTTTTTACGCAATAAAAAAAGGTTCCAGATCAATGACCTGAAACCTAAAATAAATTACCTAGTATGGCTGATATTCTCTTCGTGTGCGAATATCAATAATTTTACTTTGTCGCTCCACCTTTTCAGTGAGCTCTTTTTTTATTTCTTCTTTTGCATTCTCCAGAGTTTTCTTTAAATCTGTATCTGATTTGTTGCCTCTGAACATAGCACAATATGGATAACCAAACATTTTTACACCCCTCCTAGCAAATAATCCAACCTTTGATATACATATCTTATCATTTGTATATTGACATTTCAGTGAACTTTCTGAGTATTTGCTATTTTAGTGTGTATTATCAATCAATTATGCTCAATTTGGTATAATCGTATCTAATCTTCTCCATTTTCTGCTATCATCTCCGAAAATGTACCCATATATACATTTCCTTTTCCAAGCAGATAGCCTAAATCATCCATAAAAGCCTTTGTTTTTGGATCCTTTGCGAAGCCCTTTTCAGCTATTTCCTTTAAGAACTGCTCTCCAAGGTCAGATGAAATAATATAGCCTTCATCAGACTCTGGATCATCAAAGCTGCGGTTTTTGACGTATTCGCCGCGGAACTTTTTGTATTCTGCAGCCTCAACTCCGTTATATTTCATTCTGTCTGTCTCTATAATGCGGATGCACTCGAGCATATCCTCTGCATCATTAAGAGCATTGTGTGCAACATAGCCACCGAGCCCGCAGATAGTCTTCATGTCTGCCAGAGAAAGATTGGCATCTAGGCCACCTGTGATATCTAGGCTGACTTCCTTTTGAATGTTTTCAAAGGTGCTTATGAATTTTGCAACGCTGCGCTTTAGTGGCTTTTCTAGCTCTCTGCTATCGTAGTCTCGCTGGAAGCTGTTTTTGTCTCCGCCCCATACACAAATCTTGCCCACCTGATATTTCTTTATCATGCCTATGAGCTCTGTCATAACATCTTCATATGTAGGTGCAATTTCTAGCTCTTCGTTTGTAAGACCTGTGAGCTCTGTAATAAGAGGGGGTAATTTGTGGCCCCTGGTAAGTCTGACTGTTGAATAGAATCTATCGAGCTCCTCATGGGCTGGATTAGTAATAACCACGCCTACAGAAATAACATCCTCTATGGAACCTTTTTTATAGCGGGCACTAAGATATTCTGCATCCAAAAAAGCCTGATTCTTTCCTTTGAATCCGGCTGGTGCAGTCTGGCTAGGCCCTTTCTTTGTAGTTTTGTTACTTTTATTTATTGCCAAATGTGTACTCCAATTACCTTGTTTTACATCATTTTAGCATAATAATTATTTCTATAAAACCTCTTTCTCCTGATGCTCCTTTCTAGGTGCAACACCCCCTGATACTTTTCTGTAAATTTATAAAGTTGTAAAAGCAATTAGCTAAAAAATAGTAAAAATCTCGTTGTATTTAGATTAATACACAATATTATGTTTTTATTCCAATACATTGTTAATTTTTTATCAGGCCTATGTTATAGTTGATATGAGTTAAGATGTTAGACAAATCTAACTGTCCAAGATTTCTAACACACCCCATTAACTCAAACACTTTTTATTAAATAATAATTTATTTTGGAAAGGACTTTACAATGGCAAATCACGATTTCGCACAATGGAATGGTTTCGAAGGCCGCGTTTGGAAAGACAACGTTGACGTTCGTGACTTCATCCAGAACAACTACACTCCATATGATGGAGATGAGTCATTCTTAGCAGATGCTACAGATGCTACAAACACTCTTTGGGGAAAGCTTCAGGAGCTTCAGGCAGCTGAGCGTGCAAAGGGCGGCGTACTTGATATGGAGACAGAGGTTGTTTCTTCACTTACAGCTTATGGCCCAGGTTATATTTCAGATGAGACAAAGGATCTCGAGCAGATCGTTGGTCTTCAGACAGACAAGCCTCTTAAGAGAGCTTTCATGCCTTATGGTGGTATCAAGATGGCTGAGCAGTCATGCAAGATGTATGGCTATGAGCCAAGCGAGAAGCTTCACGAGATCTTTACAAAGTACCACAAGACACATAACCAGGGTGTTTTCGATATTTATACACCAGAGATTCTTAAGGCTCGTCACAACAAGATTCTTACAGGTCTTCCAGATACATACGGTCGTGGACGTATCGTCGGCGATTACAGAAGAGTCGCTCTTTATGGTATCGACTTCCTTATTGAAAAGAAGCAGGCAGATTTCGCAGCTACTAACCGTCAGGGTATGAGACGTTACGAGTTCCAGCTTCGTGAGGAAATCACAGATCAGATCAACGCTCTTAAGGAATGTAGAAACACGACCTACTGACATAGCAGCACCGTTCTGTGTCTTGATAGCTGCAAGGTAACCGAAGTATAACCACTGAGCAGCTTCCTTAGCTGTTGCAGCTGGCTTAGAAATATCGAAGCCATAGCTCTCAGCCATTTTCTTCATATCCTTAAGAGCGTTGATCTGATCTGTGATTTCCTCACGAAGCTGGAAGTCGTAACGTCTCATACCCTGACGGTTTGTAGCTGCGAAATCTGCCTGCTTCTTTTCAATAAGGAAGTCGATACCATAAAGAGCAACTCTTCTGTAATCGCCGACGATACGGCCACGACCGTATGTATCAGGAAGTCCTGTAAGAATCTTGTTGTGACGAGCCTTAAGGATGTCTGGTGTATAGATATCGAAAACACCCTGGTTGTGTGTCTTATGATATTTTGTAAAGATTTCGTGAAGCTTCTCGCTTGGTTCATAACCATACATCTTGCATGACTGCTCAGCCATCTTAATACCACCGTATGGCATGAAAGCTCTCTTAAGAGGCTTATCTGTCTGAAGACCA
>JAILKL010000130.1 GCA_024693775.1 Pseudobutyrivibrio sp. | reverse complement strand
AAGACGATAAGGTAGATAGGTTTAAGGTGTAAGTGTGGTAACACATTCAGCTGATAAATACTAATAGATCGAAGGTTTATTCTAAAAAGAAATGTAAAGCGAAAGATTCTCGCATCTGTATGAAGTTTTGAGGTTGCTATTTAGCATAAAAAAATGTTATATTAGTACTGTTAGTGTTTTGAAACACAAATGGGGGCGTAGCTCAGTTGGGAGAGCACCTGCCTTGCAAGCAGGGGGTCAAGAGTTCGAATCTCTCCGTCTCCACTATTCCTTTTAATTTAGGGAATTTGCGGGTGTGGTTCAATGGTAGAACATCAGCCTTCCAAGCTGAATACGTGGGTTCGATTCCCATCACCCGCTTTTAGTATTAATATGCGCGATTAGCTCAGCTGGCAGAGCACCTGACTCTTAATCAGGGTGTCCAGGGTTCGAACCCCTGATCGCGCACTTTTAATTTAATATGGCGAGATAGCTCAGTTGGCTAGAGCACGCGGTTCATACCCGCGGTGTCGAGGGTTCGAATCCCCCTCTCGCTACTATAAAGATTAAAGGAAAGCTTAGGTAAATGCCTAAGCTTTTTACTATATAAATTAATCGAATAACTAAGACGCTGCGGGTACCGCGGTATCGAGGGGTGAGCGTGGTCCAGTGGACCACACGGTTGCGAACCGACCGAGCCGGAAGGCGAGAATCGAATCCCCCTCTCGCTACTATAAAGATTAAAGGAAAGCTTAGGTAAATGCCTAAGCTTTTTATTATATAAATTAATCTAATAACTAAGACGCCGCGGGTACCGCGGTATCGATAGGTGAGCTACTTAAGAATAAAAAATTTTAATTTAAATATTGTGAAATTATTGGGGTTAGAGTTTTTATAAGCTATAATAGATTGTATCTTTCTAAAGTCGTTTTAGAATGGATATAGAGAATTAATACTGAGGCTGGCGATGGTTGGGAAAGAACCCAAAGTATATAGAAAAGATATTTGATTAATGAAATATTTATTTGACATAAAAGATTCAAACAGAAGAAAATATATTGAGGATTATGTTATTTCAGTAGAAAAAACAGGCACTTTCTTGGGATATCTTTTTCTTGTTAATTTAATAGTACCCTTTTTGATATTTAAACTTTTTGCTACACAACTAATTGATTTTTTCCAAGGCTATGCTACAGGAAAAGATTTGTTGATAGCAGGATTGTTGTTTTTAGCTGGGGCTTTATATGCATATGTATGCATTATGTTTGGACTTATAATACCAGCTGAGGACAAGAAATTTATTAAGCAGGTGAAGAACGGCGAAATAGCTGTTGGTAGAGTAAAAATATTAGAATACTCAAAAACAGTGACAACATCGTCACACATAAATCATTACTATGTGACAGCATATGCGGATGATTCTGGAAATATTTATCGGGATAGACAAGTAAGAGCCTATAATTATAGTCCTAATGGGGCTTATGAATATGGAATTTTATATTATGATTTAGGTACAAAAAGAACGCGAATTGGAATAATTCCATTTTAATATTTATTTAGATGCAGAATGAATATTTAATACACTGAGGTAATTAAATGACGGATTTCGACAAATTTATTGCGCAGGAAGTAGAGAAATATAAAAATAATTCATTTCCAGTGAAAGCAAGTCTTTTAGAGCGCGCCTTGGTGCGAAAGGTGAGCTATAAAAAATTGCATCCAAATCCGGATGATGAGTTTTCTATGCCATCAGTAGGACCTAGTTATCGTATTATCAATGAGTACGTTCAAATGATGAGTGAGGATAGATATATAGGTGCCCACTCCATAGATGATAAGTCTATTACGGTTGAGAAAATGTATCCTGATGGATATATGATTTTAAATGGTCATCACAGATGGGCTGCATATATGCGCCTAGGGATAAAACGAGTTCCAATCAATATTGTCAATCTTACAAAGAGTCATGATATTTTGAAAATGCTAAATGATTCTAAATATGATAAGCGAGTCACTATTGATTTGGATGAGGTTATTTTTGGTGATGAGGCAGATGGGAACGTGGAGAAAAAACTACCATTTCCATTTTGCAATATATATAAGGAGCGCCTTAGAAAGGGCATTCCTGCAGTTTGCAATTATCTAGCCGAAAATGGCTTTGATATTTGGGTTTATACAGTTAATTTATATTCTACAGATTATGTGCGACGCTTATTAAAGCTATATCATATTGATACAGACTTTGTTGTGACAGGATTTACGCGGTTTGATACAACAGATCCAAAGGAGAAGAAACAATTAGAGGAACTGTTTGTAAAAAAATATGATATAACAGTCCACATATATGGGGAAGAATTATTGTTCGTAAAGAGAAGTGAGAAAAAATCACTAGAGTTTGGTTTACATGCTAATTCTTGGGCGAACGATGTAATAGAAGTATTGGGAGAGATCAAAAAAAATGAAGAATAATGTTCAAGGACAGAAAATGAGAATATCATTTGACCTTGATGAGGTACTATTTGTTTGTCCGGAAAATCATAAAACAGAGGCGGCTCCATATTTTCCTTTTAATATTTTCTTTAAGGAACGCCTTAGATTTGGCACACCAGAGCTAATAAATGCATTACAAGAATTAGGGTTTGAGGTATGGGTTTATACATCATCCTTTCGTACAGAATCATATATAAAGTCCTTATTCTTTTTATATGGAGTAACCTTTGATGGAATCATAAATGGAACAAGACATTTGAAGGAGGTACAAAGAGGAAGCAAGACAATACTTCCGCAAAAGGTGCCATCTTATTATCACATTTGTCTCCATGTAGATGATGAAGCGGTGATTTGTTCTCAGGGACGACATGCAGGATTTTATACATATCATCTTGATGAAGAAGAGCCTGGATGGGTAGAAAATATAATCTCATATGCCCTTGAAATTAGAAAAAAAGTAAAGCATTGTGGAGAGAAGAAAATAAGTAATAATGACAATTAAGAAATGTACTATCGAAGATATTAAGAAGCTGCAGGAGGTTTGTAGAAAAACTTTTGTAGAGACTTTTGAAGAGCAGAATACCAAAGAGGATATGGAAAAATTTTTAGAGGAATCCTATAACCTAGAGGTATTGGAAAAAGAATTATCAGATTCAAATAGCATGATTTTTTTAGCGATGGATAATAATGACGAGGCGCTAGGATACTTAAAGCTAAATGTTGCTGATGCGCAAACTGAGGTAGGATATGATAATTCATTAGAAATTCAGCGTATCTATATTCTTAAATCAGCCAAGGGCAAAGGCATTGGCACGGAATTTATGAAAATAGCTGAGGAAAAAGCAAAGGAAATGAAGCTTGATTATATTTGGCTAGGAGTTTGGGAATACAATTATGCAGCTCAGAAGTTTTATAATGGCAAAGGCTTTAAAAAGTTTTCGGAGCATGTATTTGTTTTAGGAGATGACAGGCAGACAGATTTTCTCATGAAAAAAGAAATATAGGGTTAAGCAATAAATAATATTGAGATTGATTTGGTTTTGAAAGAAAATATTGTAGTTTAAACTCATATAAATCACGGAGGAATACGCATGAAATACGATTTTACTAGTGTTATAGATAGAAAAGGCATGGATGCGACAGCCTTTGATTCTGTGGGCAAGCGTAAATGGGGATTTGAGCCTGAAGCACCGGAAGATGGGTTTGATTTTATTCCTCTATGGGTGGCAGATATGAATTTCGCTACATGTCCGGAAATCACTAAAAGAATAATAGAGCGCGCTTCACATCCATTATTTGGATATTTCAATTATTCTGATGAATACTATCAATCTATAATAGATTGGCGTCAGGCAGACGGCTATCATCAGGATTTAAAATTTGAAAATATTGGCTATGAAAATGGAGTGCATGGATTTTTATCTAGTGCAGTAGAGGTGCTCACTAAGCCAGGTGACTATATACTGCTGCATAGTCCAGTTTATGTGGGATTCAAGTCAGATGTAGAAGGACTCGGAAGACATTCAGTCTATAGTCCACTCGTACAGGATGAAAACGGCGTTTGGCGCATGGATTATGAAGATATGGACAAGAAAATAAAAGAGTTTAATATAAAAACAGCTATTTTTTGTTCACCACATAATCCAACAGGTCGGGTTTGGACAAAAGACGAGCTAGAAAAAGCTATGCAGGTATTTGAGTCAAATGATGTTACTGTGTTAAGCGATGAAATATGGGCTGATCTAGTATTTGAAGGACACAAGCATATTCCGACCCAGTGTGTAAATGAATGGGCAAAGAATAATGTCGTAGCAGCTTATGCCCCTAGCAAGACATTTAATCTGGCAGGACTTGTTGGAAGCTATCATATTATTTATAATGAAAAGCTTCGCAAGGCTATTAGAAAGCATGGATTAAAAACTCATTATAATGAGATGAATGTTTTGTCTATGCATGCCCTTAATGGTGCCTATAGCCAGGTTGGACGTGAATGGATGGGAGAGTTGATTCAGGTTCTTGAGGAAAATGCTAGGTGGGCCTATGAATATATCAAAAATACATTTAGTGGAGTTGATTGCAGTATGCCAGAGGGAACATATATGATGTTTTTAGATTGCTCTGAGTATTGTAAAAAGACTGGAAAGTCCCTAGATGATGTCTTGAAAGCAGGCTGGCGTGTAGGCGTCGGTTGGCAGGATGGAAGAAAATTTGAGGGGCCTTGTCATATCAGATTAAATCTTGCTTCTCCAAAATCTCGGCTTGAAGAGGCATTTGATAGAATGAAAACATACGTATTTATTTAGCTTATTGTGGGCTACTTAAAGAAAGTATAAGGGTATTTAATTAAAAATACCCTTATTTTTTTATGTCTGATTTTGGAATGTCTCCAATTATGGCAAATTATTTTTATCACAAGGAAGTTAAAAGTCTGCAAAGAAATAATAGTTATTATTTGCTATAATCAAAATAGAATTTATGTATATCAATTATTATTTCTTTGGAGGAATTTATAGTGAGTGCTACTACTTACGAAAAAAAGGCGTCAATTAAAAATGGAGTAGGTAGGATGATATTTTCACTTCTGGTTTTTATGCTGGAAGTGATTTTTATCATCCTTATTTTTTCTAAATTAAACGAATATGCAGTTTGGATTAATGCAGTGACAAGAGTGGTGGCTTTACTATTAGTTCTTGTTTTGTATGGTGGAAATTTAAACAGTAGTATGAAAATGCCATGGATTGTACTTATATTATTTGCTCCCATTGTAGGTGTAGGCATTTATTTGGTTGTGGGTCTGAATTCAAAGCCATATAAAATGCGCATTAGATATGCAAAAATCAATGAAGCCTTAAAGCCTCTTTTAAATAAGGAGGATATTAAAACAAAGAGCAAAAATGCATTTGAGAATTTGAAAAAAACTAGTAAAGGATTGGCATCGATTTCGAATTATATCTATCGAAACAGTGGTTATCCTGTTTATAACGATTCAGATATAAAGTATTTTCAATCTGCTAAAGAAGGCTTGGAAGCACAAATTTCTGCAATGGAGTCTGCCCAAAAATATATCTTCTTTGAGTATCACGCTATAGAGGATGATAAAGCTTGGGACAAGGTTTTTCAGGTAATGAAGAGAAAAGCCAGTGAAGGTGTGGAAGTAAGAGTATTCTATGATGACATGGGTTCTATAGGCTTTATCACAACAGATTTTATAGATAGACTGGACGCAGCTGGAATTGATTGTAGGGTATTCAATCCATTTGCTCCTGGCTTAAATATTTTCCTTAATAACAGGGATCATAGAAAGATAACTGTAATCGATGGAATTATTGGTTTTACAGGTGGATATAATATTGCAAACGAATATTTTGGAATTACGCATCCATTTGGTGAATGGAAAGATACCGGAGTTATGATTGAAGGAGAGGCAGTAAAAAGTCTTACCATTGCTTTTCTAGAAAATTGGAATGCAGCAGTAGATAAAAATTCTAAAGGGCATCAGGACCTTGATATATTAAATACTGCAAAGGAGAGTACTCTAGAAATATCCCATGAGGATATTGATAAATATTTGCCGGAGACCAGCTATGATAAAAAGGAATCTGGCGGATACATTCAGCCGTATGCTGACAGTCCAATGAATGATGAAAATATTGGAGAAAACGTATATATAAGCATCATTAATAATGCTAAGGATTATTGCTGGCTTATTACTCCATATTTGATTATTACAGATGAAATGATTCATGCACTTGGACTAGCAGCTAAAAGAGGTGTTGATGTAAGAGTTGTAACACCTGGAATTCCAGATAAAAAAATCGTATATTCGGTAACCAGAAGTTATTATAATACGCTTACAAGAAATGGAGTTCATGTATACGAATGGAAACCTGGATTTTGCCATTGCAAGATGAGTGTTTCAGATGACATTGTGGCAACCTGCGGAACAATTAATTTGGATTATAGAAGTCTTTATCATCATTTTGAAAATGGATGTGTGTACATGGATTGTAATGCAGTAATAGATACAAAAAAGGATTTTGAATACATATTTAAGCAGTCCGAGGATGTGACAGTAAAATACACGGGATTGGGGGGAGTATTAAAAGTAAGGCAATTAATTCTAAGGTTATTTGCGGCTTTATTCTAAATAAATATTAACGATGAAGCTATAAAATGAGATAATCCTCACATCTTCTCTCAAAGCGCACACAAAACATACTAATTACACACATAAATCATAATTGACTGATAATATCAGAGCATAAAGTAAAATAATAATGTAAAGTGTACACAATTATGCCTTTACAAAAAATATTTATGCTCGAGGAGGTCATTATGGAGAAGGGAAAATCAAAGGTTAAAAAGGGAATTGGCAAATCCTTGCTGATGATTCTAATTCCAATTATTATAGTTGGAATTTCGGGAATCATTGTGTTTATTTCCTACAATGCAAGACAGGTAATAACAAATGTTTCTCTGATGGATTTGCAAGCTGAGGGTAAGGCAAATGCGGCAACTCTCGGTGCAGATTTTGAGATGCTGACGTCTAAAATGGGACAGTATTGCGATACCATTGAAACGGTACCATTTGAAGATCATAATGCAATACTTAGATATATAGAGCCATCGGCAGACTATAATTCTATTGAAAATACTGGATTGTATATAGGCTTTTCTGATGAATCTTATATTTTTGCAAATCATACAGTTCAGGATGCGGATTGGTTCCCAACACAAAGAGGCTGGTATGCAGCAGGAAAGGATCAGGAGACTTTCATTTGCACAGAACCATATATCGATGCAGCTACTGACAAATTATGTGTGACTTTTACGAGAAATGTAAATTGCTATAATGGTGAGTTTGGTGTTGCAGCAGTGGATGTCTTCCTGACTTCATTACAGGAGGAGGTTTCAGCTCTTACACCTATGAAAACAGGTCGTTCCATGGTAATTGATGGAGATTACATCATTTCTTATTCAGACACTGAATACAATGGAACGCTTATCTCTGATTCAGGCAGTAGCTATTTCGAAGGTATTAAATCATACGTAGAAAGCGGAAATACAGAGCCAATTATTTTATATAAGCCTTCTGTTGATACAGAGTATTATGTTTGCCAGTCAACAATTCCTGGAACCACATGGACTCTTATTTCTGTTGTTTCTGTAGATGACGTTATGGCAGATGCAAATCATTTTATGATTGTTTCATTGATTTCAATGATTGCACTTATCATCGTTATTGTATTTATAATTTTATCTCTAGTTAAGAGAATTATTTCAAAGCCAGTAAATGGTCTTTCTGATAGCATTCTTAAGATTTCTGCTGGTGATTTTACAGCATCTATGCCTGTTGATAAGGGAGATGAAATCGGTCTTATCAGCAATGAAATGCGTAATTTTGTCAGCATAATGAATGGCGCCATTGGTTCAATTCAAAGCCGCGCCGAACAGCTGCAGGAGGATTCTGAAACTTCAAAGAATGCATCTAGCAAGATGAGTACAGAGGCACAGGATCAGTCAGTTTCAATGGTACAGATTCAGGAGACAATGGATGACATTACAAATGCTGTAGGTGAGCTTGCAGAAAATGCTACTAACTTGGCGCATGCTGTTGCAGACCTTACGGATAATGGAAATCACACAAATGAAACAATGCTTTCTCTTGTAGATCAAGCAAAGATTGGACAAGAGGATATGACTGCAGTTCAGACTAGTATGAATGACATTAATGATTCGATGACAGAGATGAATGAGGTGGTTGTAACTGTAGGTGATTCTGCTAAGCATATTACAGAAATCGTTCAGATGATTGATTCTATTTCTGAGCAGACCAACTTGCTTTCACTTAATGCTTCAATCGAAGCAGCGCGTGCTGGAGAGGCAGGCAAAGGCTTTGCCGTAGTTGCTGATGAAATTGGAAAATTGGCACAGAATTCCCAGGATGCAGCTAAGGAAATTGGTGATATTATCCGTCAGATTACAGGACTTATTAGTGATTTGGCTGTTAAATCTGAAAACAACATGGAGTCAATCAATAAGAGTGGAGAAGTAGTTGAAAAAGCAGGTACAAGCTTTAATAAGATTTATGATGATTTAAATGATGCAGCCGAAGTAATGAAGCAAATGATTGATATGATGGGACAGGTAAACGATATTGCTTCATCTGTTGCAGCTATTTCTGAGGAGCAGTCAGCAAGTTCTGAGGAAATCTCCGCTACTATTTACACTTTAACTGAAAGTGCTAATGAAATTGCAAACGAAAGTCAGGGCGTAGAAAGTGTTGCAAATTCTGTTTCTGATTCTGCTCTTGCTATTAATGATGAATTAGCAAAATTTATTATCGATACAGACAAAGGTAGTGTAGAATAAAGAAATAGGATAAACATACACTATATAAAGTAATAAAAAGGCGTAGCTTAAGGGCTACGCCTTTAGTTTATTGAAATAAATTTTCCATGTCATAAGTAGCATTATTATGGCGTAACTGACATCTAAGTTATAGAATAGTTGTTATAGAATTACAAAGGAGAAAATTATGCAAGAATTAGTATTACACAGAGTATATAAGCATTTTAAAGGAGACTATTATCTGGTTGAGGATATAGCACGAGATTCTGAGACTCAGGAGGAGATGGTGGTATATAGAAAGCTTTATGACGATGGATCTATGTGGGTTAGACCAAAGGAGATGTTTTTGTCTGAGGTGGATCACGAGAAATATCCTGAGGTGACTCAGAAGTATCGTTTTGAATTACAGGAGATTACTAGTAAGAAGAATCACTAAGAGAGGATTAGCATGACTAAGGACAGTGAATGTAGGCTGTGGGCCATGAATGACCCGCTTACTATAGAGTATCATGACCATGAATGGTGCAAGATTTCACATGATGATAGGTACATTTTTGAAATGCTATGTTTAGAGGGGCAAAGTGTGGGCTTGTCCTGGAGAACCATAATTAATAAAAGAGAAGAGTATAAAAAGGTTTTCTGCAATTTTGATATAGATAAATGTGCTGCACTGACGGATGAATATCTAGACAAGCAGTTGGAAAATACAGGGCTTATTCGAAATAAAAATAAGATATATAGCGTTAGAAAAAATGCTATAGCAGTGCAAAAGATTATTAGAGACTATGGTAGCTTTGATAGTTATGTGTGGTCATACACTGATGGGAAGCAGATAGATGGCAGGTGGGAGCATAGTAGCGATATACCTACTGAGACTGAGATTTCCAAGAAGATGAGCAAGGATTTTAAAAAGAGGGGGATGTCCTTTGTGGGGCCAGTGATTACATATTCTTTTATGCAATCCATCGGTATGGTAAATGATCACCTCCTAGATTGCGATTATAGGTGATAATTACAGTATCTGTATGTTATTATGAAAACGTAAAAGGAAATCTAATAATAGGAGGTATTTAATGTTGAAAAATAAGTTTTTCCCAGAGATACACGGCAATTTTGGATTCGGTTGCATGAGATTGCCAATGATTGACAAAGAAGTTGACCTAGAGCGGTTTAGCAAGATGATAGATGCCTTTATTTCTTCTGGCCTGAATTATTTTGATACAGCACATGGGTATATTGATGGAAAGTCTGAGCTTGCTATTGCTAAATGTCTTACATCAAAGTATGACAGAAGCCAGTATTTACTTACTGACAAGCTGACAGATGTTTATTTTAATAAAGAGGAGGATATACGTCCTTTCTTTGAAAATCAGCTGAAATGGTGCGGTGTAGATTATTTTGATTTTTATCTTATGCATGCACAGAACAAAGAAAACTACAAGAAATATCAGAAATGCCATGCTTATGAGGTAGCCTCTGAGCTTAAAAAGGAGGGAAAGATAAAGCATTTGGGATTGTCTTTCCATGATAAAGCTGAAGTATTGGATATGATTTTAACTGAGCATCCTGAGGTGGAGATAGTTCAGATTCAGTTTAATTATGTAGATTATGAGGATTCGACAATAGAGAGCCGCAAGGTGTACGAGGTATGCGAAAAGCATAATAAGCCCGTAATAGTTATGGAGCCTGTTAAGGGTGGTAGTCTTGTTAATCTTCCACCTGCTGCAGATCAAATCTTTAGAGAAATGGGGGATATGAGCAATGCCAGCTATGCAATCCGTTTCGCAGCTAGCTTCCCTAGCATGGCCATGGTTTTATCTGGTATGAGCAATATGGAACAGATGGAAGACAATCTTAGCTTTATGGCAGATTTCAAGGCTCTTGATGAGCGTGAAATGGGTGCTGTTGCAAAGGTTACTGGAATTTTCAAGAATCTAAATCTTATTCCATGTACCAGCTGTAGATATTGTATAGAGGAGAATCATTGTCCAAAGGATATTCTTATTCCTGATATGTTCTCTTCATTAAATGCTCATGATGCCTTCCACGATTGGAACGCTGGAATGTATTACGATATCGTAACAGCGGATGGCCATGGCAAAGCTTCTGATTGCATCAAGTGTGGTAAATGCGAAAAGGTTTGCCCTCAGCATTTACAGATTAGAGATCTTCTTACAAAGGTGGCTGCCACATTTGAGGGTTAATAGTAAAAAGTTCCTTAAAATTTTGTTGACGTAGATGTTGCTGATATCGAAAATTGCATTAAGACACTTCTATAAATCTAATTATCCCAAGAGCCGGTACAAATAGTACTGGCTCTTTTTAATTGTTTAACGAATAAGAAAAGACAAAGATGGCCTATTCTGATAAACTTAAATTAGGGGAGTATCATTAATGGGGGACTGAAATGTATTTAGATACTGGCAATCATTATCTTTCAAAGGCTATATGTTTATCGGCAATTATCAGACTCATAACTCAAACAATAAATCTGATTTCTCGATTTATGTTTACGTCTGATCTAAATATGCCTGATATGCTAAATAGCTATGTTTTTAATATCAATATAATTTTTAATATTGTTTCCATAGTCATTATTGTCATCATATTTATGCATTATCTGAGGAAGATAAAAAATGTGATGAGTATCATAGTAGACGTTGACATGGAAAGCTTTGGCCTGATGCAAAAGAAAAATATTCCAAACGGAATATCTTCTCTTAAAGCTATAGATATTTTTCAGCTATTAGAGATATGGGTGTCAATCATGATGTTTGTCCAGGTTATGTCCATTGTTTCAAACTATCAATATCAGCGCTTTGTCAGTATTTTGTATGATATTATCCCTGGTAATAGCTACGAACAGGCCGTGGCATTCTATGGAATATACAATGCCACCCATGGGTTCAAATATATTGGGATGTTTGCAGCATTAATCATCGGTATATTTACTACAGCAGTTTTTCTAAAGGATAGATTTCTAAAAATTGTATCGGTGGGAATCACAGCCTTTTTTCTAATGGCATTTACACTGTTTCAGATGATTACCTTTGATACAGAGGTGAAAATCATTAGCATTGTCTGGACAGCTGTTATTTACCATGGCCTAGAGACAGTAGGACTTTTAGTGTTTTCTCTTTATTTGGCAAAGCATTATAAGGGGCTGTAGGATAATTGCTGGGTTCTACAATGAACGTAAATACGATAGAATAAAGAAACGAGAACTTATTAGGATATACGGAGTAAAAGAAGATTGAAAACACTTATTTTAAATGGTTCACCGAGAGTTCATGGAGATACAGTTAGTCTTATTGAGCGTTTAACACAATCTTTAGAAGGAGAGTATCGCATAGTGGATGCGTATAGATGCAATATAGCACCTTGTATAGACTGTAGATACTGCTGGAAGAATTCAGGATGTGCCATAAAAGATGAAATGCAAGAGATATATAGCTATATTGAGGATTGCGATAATGTGGTAATTGCTTCACCTATTTATTTTTCAGAGCTTACGGGAAAGCTACTAGATTTGGGAAGTCGTTTGCAAACATATTATTCTAGTAAATTTATTCGCAAGGAGCAGACTACAATGACACCTAAGAAGGGCGCAGTGATTTTAGTAGGTGGTGGTAGTGGAAAACTTGAAAAGCCCTATGAGACTGCCTGTATGCTCATGCATCACATGAATTGTACAAATATTCATGAGGTTGTATGCAGCTTTAATACGGACAAGGTTCCGGCTAGTCAGGATAAAAAAGCCCTAGAGGAAGTAGATGAAATTGCGGGTTTCTTTAATGGCGAAAATAAATAGAAGAGGTAGAAAATGGATCATTTTTATTTTATAAGACACGGCGAGACCGTATGGAATGTGGAAAATAAGATTTGTGGAGCCACAGATATTGAGCTTACTGAGAGAGGCCATGAGCAAGCAATAGAAACTGGAAATAAGATTTTACAACTGGGAATTACTGCTGATATTATTTTGGCTTCGCCACTTATAAGAGCAAAGGAAACAGCACGACATATTTCTGAGATTACTGGAATTCCAATGGAGGTAGAACCAAGGCTTATAGAGCAGAATTTTGGTAGATTTGAGTCTACTTCAAGAGATGGTGCTGAATTTCACGAGGCAAAAAAGGATATGGCAAGTAGATTTGGCACTGGTGAATCTATGCTTCACCTAGCCCAGAGAATATATAATCTTATAGATGATATAAAGGCCGGTGATAGAGAAGTTATCTTGGTGGCACATAATGGAATAGCTAGAATGGTAGAATCCTATTTTAAGGAAATGGACAACGAAGAGTTTTCATCCTGCGGGATTAAAAATTGTGAGATTAAAAGATACGATTTTTAGTTATTAACGATATTTATTTAAAAGTGCTTGCTGAAAGGTAAAAAATGGTATGAGAGTTATTGAAATAAATAGAAATCAAATATATTGGAAAAAATTAATTGATTTTTCTAAAAAATGCTCATGGAAGCCAGGTAAAAACTTAGCAAACCGTATGGAATTAGGTGATTTCAAAGAAAATGAACAAATCTTTGTAGCAATGAACGATGAAGATATAGCTGGATTTTGTGTTTTTGAAGAAAATGGATATATTCCACCGGAATTGGATTATCATCCATTTATAAATTTAGTATTTGTTGACGAGAAATTTCGTGGTCAGCGTATATCTGAAAGACTTATTGACGCTGCTCTAGAATATGGAAGACGCTTGAAGCTAGAAAAAGTATATTTAAAGAGTGAACATCGTGGATTATATGAAAAATATGGCTTCAAGAAGATTGCAGAGTTTACGCCTATTGTAGGTTTGGCTGATCAGTTGTTTGAGAAAGAATTATAGATTGGAGAAATAAAGGTGTTGTAGACGCTTGTATGTATAGTTTGTTGAGAACTGAATGGGAGGATTAAGCCAAATTCAAATTTATAGAGGTAAATAATATTTCAGTTTTATGGAGAAAGTATGAAAGTATTGATTTTGGGAGCCAGCGGGTTCCTTGGGGGCACTATCTATTCAAAAATAAAGAATAGTGGTAATGAAGTATTAGGAACGTACAGCAAGAATAATAAAAATAGAGATTATATTAAACTGGATGTTTTCGAAATAAGCAGCCTGACTGCTCTCGTGACGGAATATAAGCCTGACGTTATTATCTGGACAGTGATGAATCATGAACGTGAGGAAGAGATTGCTGAAGAAGTGATGCCTGCCTTTTGTGATGCCGTAGGTTCTAAAAGGTTTATCTTTGTGTCTACTTCAGTTGCCTATGAGAAAAACATGTCTGAAAGCGTTGAACCATTTCTTAGGACGGAAGAAAGCTATAATCATCATTACTTCAATGGAAAAATAAAGT
>JAILKL010000111.1 GCA_024693775.1 Pseudobutyrivibrio sp. | reverse complement strand
GTTCCTGATTTTAGATTGAATAAATCAATGGAAAATCTTAATAGACTAACTCAATTTCAAAAGGATAAGGTCGAGTTCTTATGTAATGAATGCTGTTATTTTGGATGTAATGATAGAAGGGCCTGCTATGAAAATGTTAGTCGTAAGAGCTTAGGTGAAGACTGTGAGGATCATGTTTGCAAATCTCCTGGCGCAAGAACTGGTTATAGATTTTCAGATGCAATGAAAAATCCAGGGTTTATAAGTTTAGAAGACATTGAAAATATTTATATACCTATGGGATTTTCTAACTATAAGATAGAAGGACGTAGCTTAGGAAGTGCCATCTTATTAGAATTTATTTTGTATTACATGACTAAGCCAGAGTATCAGCTAAATGTTAGAGAAGAAATATATTTAGATGCTATGTTGGATTTATTTTAGTAGAGACAGATTTATTAGAGAGCTAAGGAAAAGAGAAAGTATTTGCTATGGAATATAATGTAAATATTAATGGTATAGAAGTTAACGCTAAATATTCAGATGAGAATATACGAGATATTTTTGTACCGGTATTGGAAAAGGCTAAAAATCTTTATGAGAAAAACGAAAAGAGAGTAGTAGTTTTGTTGGCTGCACCTCCTGGCTCCGGCAAGAGTACTTTATTAAGCTTTCTCAAGTATTTATCAGAAACGAATGAGGAACTGATGCCTATAACTACCATAGGAATGGACGGTTTTCACAGATATCAGGATTATTTGATTTCCCATAGTCTAACGAGAGATGGAAAAGAATATAAAATGGTAGAGGTAAAAGGCTGTCCAGAGACCTTTGATTTAGAAAAGTTAACTGAACGTCTAAAGAGAATATCAAATGGTGAAAATATTGGCTGGCCGGAGTATAATCGAATGACCCATAATCCTGAAGAGGATGCAATTTTAGTGGATGGAAACATAGTATTTTTAGAGGGAAATTATTTACTTTTGAATAGAAAAGGCTGGAAGGATTTAAAAAAATATGCGGATTTTACTATTTCTATTAAGGCATCAGAGTCATTATTAAAAGGTAGATTGGTTGATAGAAAAGTAAAAAGTGGTACTACTTTAGATAATGCCAAAAAATTTGTAGAGTTCAGTGACATGTATAATGTACGTACTTGTTTGACAGAATCGGTTGATGCAGATGTAGAGCTAGAAATATTGGATGATGGTTCCTATGATTTTTATAAAGAGCTTGAAAAAAATGCAGATATCAAGTAAGTTATAACTAACTTAAGAATGGAGGGGTATAAATTATGGAAGAAAACAATGTAATCAGAATGCCAATGATTGGTGATGCAGCTCCTGAATTTAGAAGTATTACAACAAAAGGAAAAATCGATTTTCCAAATGATTATAAAGGGAAATGGGTTGTTTTCTTTTCGCATCCAGCAGATTTTACTCCTGTATGTACAACAGAATTTATTGCTCTCGCAAAGAGATATCCTGAGTTTAAAGAGCTTAATACTGAATTATTAGGGCTATCAATTGATTCCCTACATTCACATCTTGCATGGGTAAAAAATATAGAAAGTATAAATTGGAAAGGTAATGGAGAGGTAAAAGTTCCATTTCCAATTGTGGCTGATATTACAATGGAAGTAGCAAAAAAGTATGGAATGCTACAGACTGTTGCAAAAACACAAACTGTAAGAGCAGTATTTATAATTGATCCAGAATCAATTGTAAGGGCGATTTTGTATTATCCTATGTCTACTGGAAGAAATATTGATGAAATAAAAAGGGTGATATTATCATTACAAAAGCATGATGATGAAAATGTTTCAACTCCTGCTGATTGGAACCCAGGAGATGACGTTTTGATGGGGTCACCGCTCACACTAGAAGATGCAGAAGAAAGAGTGAGAGATTGTGGTGATGATATGGTTTCTTATGAATGGTATCTCACAGCAAAAAAGGAAAAGAAAGAAGATTATTTTAAAGAAATAAAGGACAAAATATGGCTTGAAGATGCATTTGGAAAGACAATAGCCTCCATAGACTTTCCTGAATTTGAGCCAGGCAAAGTTGAGGTAACTCACACTATAGTAGATAGTTCACTACAGGGACAGGGTATTGCTGGAAAGCTTACAGAGCATATGGCTAAAAAGCTTATCAGCGAAGGAAAAAAAGCGGAGCTAACGTGTTCATACGCTATCAAGTGGTTTAATAAACATAGAGAATATAGCGCTGCATTAATAGATCCTGATGCAGAATATGCAAAGGCAAATGAAACTGGAAATATGTCCTGTGGGATTCCAAAACATTAGTTTAGAAAGTATAAAAAACTCTAATCACAGCAATGATTAGAGTTTTTTTTGATTTTACACTATCTTATATTTTCTTTTATAAAGTTTAATATGTAATCACATGCAAGCTTGCCACCTTCAGGTGTAAAGCCATGACCTTCTTTTTCTAAAACTATAAGTTTGGCATTTGCGTATTGCTTTACTGCTTTTTCAGAATAGCTGACAGGGACGATTTCATCACTGTCTCCATGAATGATGAGCACGTTGTTAGGGTAATTTCCAATTCCATCAAACACATGGAAATCTCTGATGGACATAAAGAAATTCTTTCCTAATCGCATATCCCAGAACAATTCACTTTCTGGAATCTTAGATTCGTCAGGAAAATTGTCACGCCAGTTATCGGCAATGCATAATGCAGGATAGTATAGTGCCATTCCTGCCACCTTATCACCTAATTCTTCTGTGGAAAGAGAGGTAACAAGACCACCCTGACTACCGCCAAATAGGAAGATGTTGTTTGAATCAATTGAATCATTATCATTAAAATAATTAAATGCAGCTAGTTGGTCGCTTTTTTCTGTAAAGATAGTCATGTCTACCGTATTTCCTGTACTTTTGGATTTGGTAGAGC
This sequence comes from Pseudobutyrivibrio sp., assembly GCA_024693775.1. Lineage (GTDB taxonomy): Bacteria > Bacillota > Clostridia > Lachnospirales > Lachnospiraceae > Pseudobutyrivibrio. Next base: position 673 of record JAILKL010000111.1, on the reverse strand, counting down.
CTCCACAAAAATCCATTGTGTATGCGGCTATTCCATTTGACGCATAGGTCTGTGCTTCTAATTTAAAATCATCACCCACTCCGTTATATCCATGACACATAATGACTAGTGGTGTCTTTGAATCTGTTTCAGGTGAATAGAGTGTTCCATAAATTGTATTTTCTCCGTTAGGGATTTTTACAACCTTTTCAATAACATTATATTCTGTTTTCATCATAACCTCCGTAAACTAGTAAGTATTTTTGCCTTCTCACAATTTTTTATTATATACATAATTGCAATAGTAAAAAAGGCTTTTTGAGGCAAAATAAAAGACCTTCCAAATCTGGAAGGCCTTATTTTATACTGCATCTGAATATTCAGTTCGTATCTCTTCGATTTTGTCATAGCAGGTAATGAATGCATCCACCACCTTAGGTGAAAATTGCTTACCGCGTTGATCGATGATTTCTTTTCTGGCAACTGATGGTTCCCAGGATTCCTTGTAGGAACGCTTGCTTGTGAGAGCATCGTAAACATCCGTGACGGATACGATTTGAGCGTAAATAGAAATATCGTTGCCCTTTAGGTTGGCAGGGTAGCCATTTCCGTTCCATCTTTCATGGTGCTGTACAGCAATTTCGCGCGCCATTTTAATGAGATAACCATCATTCTTTGATAAAAGCTCTCCACC
>JAILKL010000101.1 GCA_024693775.1 Pseudobutyrivibrio sp. | reverse complement strand
TTCTTTAATTCTTCCTCAGAAATAAAGTTTACTGTTGTATCGTAATCAGAGAAGTAGTTTGGCATCTCCTTGATTTCCTTTTCGATACGAGCCTTGTCAGCGCCCTCTTCTACAACAACGAAGCACTCTCTTGTGTGCTTTTCTCTAGTTGTAAGCTCTGGGTTTTCACCATTTCTAACACGCTCAAGTGCCTCTGGAACTGGAACTGTGTACTGTCTAGCATCTACAACACCCTCGATTCGACGGATGGCATCTGAATGACCCTGGCTAACGCCCTTGCCCCAGAATGTGTATGCCTGACCCTTTGGAAGGATTGATGTAGCATAAAGTCTATTTAATGAGAACATTCCTGGATCCCATCCACAAGAGATAAGACCAAGCTTTCCAGCTTCCTTTGAAGCCTTATCTACATTTGCAAAATGCTCTGGGATTCTTGCGTGTGTATCGAATGAATCGATTACGTTGTAAAGACGTGCATACTTTGGTGTCATCTCTGGCAAATCTGTAGCACTACCTCCGCAAATAATAAGAACATCTATATCTTCCTTACCTGTATCAAGATCTGCAGTAGACTTTACAGGTGTATCAGTTTTTACAGAAACAGTCTTTGGATCTCTTCTAGTGTAAATAGCAACAAGCTCCATGTCATCACTTAATGTAACGGCAGCTTCTACGCCACGTCCTAAGTTTCCATATCCTAAAATACCAGCTTTTATCATGTTATACCTCCATAAAATTTTTCATTGCTTGTAATTTTAAAACAATAATTAATTGCATGCAACCATTTTGAGGATATAAAAGGAGTGAAACCCGTAGGCTTCACTCCTAATAATGCATCTATGCAATTCTCTTTGCTCCATCACCGATGTCTACTACGTAGAACTCAGCGTCTAAGTCATACTTTTCTTTGTATGCCTTACCTACTGTCTCCTTGAAGTTTTCTACGGCCTCATCCTTTACGATAGCAACTGTACAGCCGCCGAATCCACCGCCTGTGATACGGGCGCCGATAACGCCTGGAACACTCCATTCCTTTTCCACGAGGAAATCTACCTCCTCGCAGGATACCTCGTAATCATCACGAAGTGAAACATGGCTGGCATTCATAAGCTTTCCAAAGGTTTCGATATCATTGTTATTCAAGGCATCTACTGCCTTTATTGTACGCTGATTTTCAGCAACAGCATGCTTTGCTCTGCGATAGCAAACCTCGTCCTTTATAGCAGAACCATATTTTTCAAATTCCTCATCTGTAAGCTCACCTAGTGTGCTGATGCCACATACTGTCTGAAGATCTGCAAGAGCCTGTGCGCTCTCGTTTCTTCTGTCATTGTAGGCACTGTCCACAAGGGAATGCTTTACCTTTGAATTTGTGATGACAATCTTGGCTCCATCAAGCTTTACACTGGCATATTTGTATGATAAATCTGCACAGTCAAGGAAAATGGCGTGGTCTTTTTGTCCCATTGCTACCGCAAATTGGTCCATTATACCGCAATTGCATCCATTGAAATTGTTCTCAGAGTACTGTCCAATAAGGGCAAGCTCTGTCATTGTCTTCTCTAAACCAAATAAATCAGTAAGAACTGTACCTGTAAGCACCTCAAGTGATGCTGATGATGAAAGGCCGGAACCGTTTGGAATATTGCCCCAAACGCACATATCAAATCCTGATTTAATTTCTGAGCCCTTCTCAATTAATGCCCAAACAACACCTAGAGGATAGTTTGCCCAGTTATATTCTTCCTTGTTTGTAAGGTCATCCAAGCTGCTCTCGATGACTCCATATTTTTCAATGTTAGCAGAATATAACCTGATAACGCGATCCTCACGACGTCTAGCTACTGCATAAGTGCCTATAGTAAGAGCACATGGAAATACGTGTCCGCCGTTGTAATCAGTGTGTTCTCCAATAAGATTAACTCGACCTGGAGCAAAATATGTGCGAATATCGCCGCCCTGGCCAAATTTCTCTTCAAATAATGCCTTTAGTTCTTCCTTCTTCATAATAACTCCTTATTAATTAGTATAAATACAACTCTTGTTGTAGCGCTTCATTGCATTTAATAATTTCTCAGAAGGATTGAATAATACTTTGAAATCGTACCCTTTTTCCTCGTTGTGAGCCACTAAAATGTAATCTTTTACATTCTCATCATGGGCGCTACAGTCATAAGTTTTTAACTGTACATGATCATATTTCAATGATTCGTTTGTGCCAATCTCAGCAACAAGCTTTACTTCTGATGATTCGATATTAACAACCTTTTTTCTCTTTTCGTTGTTAATGATCTTTGCAATCTCCAGGCTGCCATTTGTGTAGTCATATTCATACTCTATATTCTTGTTCCCCATAATAATAAGTGTAAATATGCCAGAAATGATGAGTAAAACGGCTGAAATTAGTGCATGAACGCCTATAATAACGCAACAAAGTAAAATAATATCTATTGCGATTAATCCCGTTTTCTTAGCTTTCATTTGAGGAGTCTCTTTTGATTTTACTGCCTCTTCTACGAATGTGTCATTTGATTCAAACATTATAAACCCTCCTTGAATACATAAATTACTAGTTTGACTCATAAAAAAGTGCCAGCTGCCTAACGCAACTGACACTTATTATACCTTATAATCCTCTAAAACTAAAACTAATTTCCAAATCCTGGTCATTCCTTAGCATATATTCTGGATGGGTTTTTGCACCCCAGGTATCGTCACCTGCAATTCCCATTTGCTTGCCTACTCTCACATGTGTGAAATGCACTGCTGGAAGCTCTGTATGATGCTTTGCCTCGTCTATTTCATGTGGTGTATATGGCAATGCAGAAAATCCTAGCTTCTCTGTTACAAACAGGATTCCATCACCTCTATTGTCAGTAAGCTTTGCATATCTGACCTCTTCGTGGTTGCCACATTCCTGAGGTACTAGGTATTTTGACATATTGTCAGCCACCTTATTTTTATATACCCCGAGCTTTGCATGTGCCCTATCATTGTAGGTTTCTTCAGGTCCTTTTCCATACCACTCTAGATTTTCTAAATCAGCATCTAGTGAAAACATCATAGAAATCTCAGGCAATTCACCAATTTCATCTGATTTTGGAAGCTTTAAATTTACATCCACAAATCCATCTGACTTCACCGTGTATCTGACCTTGCAGGTACCTGCTGGCTTTGTTGGCAAATAATAGGTGTAGGTGATTACCACCGAATCACCATTCATTTCCACCTCTGGAATATAGTTTACTCCGCTATCCATGCAGGTTGTGCTCATGTATTTGCTGGCCAGCTTCCACTGACCTGCTCTAAATTGAAGCTGATTTGCATTATCATTTTCTGTCATGGCACGCCAGAAGTTTGGCATAACTGTGCGTTTTAGCAATTCCTTGCCATGATATTTATAGGATGTAAGACCTTTCTGCCAGGTAAACATTACCTCAAAATCATCGCCTTTGACGCCGAGATTATGAAATCCCTTTGTAACAGTCAGCTGCTGTTTTGGCCCTTTTTCTACTGCAAATCTACCTATAGTTGCCTGTCCAAACGCTACTTCGTGGCCAGCTTTTGCCCAAATTGTATCACCTGCGAGATGGAAAGATAAGGTAATTACGTACTCATCATCCTTTGGAATTTCCAAATCCAAGTCTAAGGTAGTCTTCTCTAGTGGTGGACAATCAATAACAAGCTCCTCCTCTAAAACCACATCACCTGTGCGCTCTACTGTAAGCTTTGCTATGTATTCATTTGTATCTGTAAACAGGTTTCTGTTTTCGATATAGGCCACATTGTCCTTTATATTAATGACTATGTTTGAATAATCGAATTTTACTTCCTGCATTTTAGGAGAAGGTGTTCTGTCCTTGCTGTAGCAAATTCCGTCTCCTGAAAAGCTGCCGTCATTTGGTCTGTCGTCGAAATCTCCGCCATAACCTTCGAATTCATTACCATATCTATCCTTTATAGTAATGGCCTGGTCGATGTAATCCCAAATAAATCCTCCCTGGAACAATGGCTCCTCATAGGCAAGCTCTGTGTATTTTGACATGGCGCCACAGGAATTTCCCATGGCATGCATATATTCGCAATTGATATAAGGCTTTTCTCTGTGGTCCTTCAACCATTCCTTAATATCCTTTACCTTTGCATACATAGTGGATTCCATGTCAGATAAATCCACTCTTCTATCGTTAAATACTCCCTCATAGTGGACTAATCTAGTGCTGTCCCACTGATGGAATTTATCCTGCATTTTGCGCATATTGCTACCGCCATAGCTTTCGTTTCCAAGGGACCAGATTAGAATACAAGGATGGTTTTTGTCCCTTTCAAACATGCTATGAGCTCTATCAATAACGCAATCTGTATATTCTGGTCTATCCCCTGGGACAGCATACTCATTTCCCTTTAGCTTTGTTGCAAGAATAGGTATCTGCCAGGTGCCGTGAGTCTCTAGATTGGTCTCGTCAATTACATATAAACCGAAAATATCGCATAATCTATAGAACACAGTTTGATTAGGGTAGTGGCTGGTTCTAATTGCATTTATATTATTCTGCTTAATTGTAATTATGTCCTTTAATATATCCTCCTCATCTAGGGCTCTGCCCTTTGCTGATGAGAATTCATGGCGATTGACGCCTTTGAATACGATGCGCTTTCCATTGATGTGCATCATATTATCTTTCATTTCAAATCTTCTAAATCCTACTTTTTCAATGATAACCTCGCTAAGGCGACCGCTCTCATTAAAAAGATCTAGTGTTAAATCATAAAGATATGGGTTTTCTGCACTCCACAGGCTTGGATTTCTCACTGGCATTTCCAAATGATTGTCGCCAGCTACCAAGTTCATCTTGTTGAGTAACTCGTCCATTTCATTGGACAATTTCATCTGAACCTGTCCCTCGGCTGAAGACTTCATGTCTATAACCAAGGTGGCATCTTTATAATCGTCATCTAACAGTGTCTGAATTCTAATATCCCAAAGGTGAAGCTGTGGAACTGTGTATAAATAAACCTCTCTGAAAATTCCTGAGAATCTAAAGAAATCCTGGTCCTCGCACCAGCTTCCAGTTGTCCACTTGAACACCTGGACTGCCAGCTTGTTTTCCCCATCTACAACATAATCTGTCAACTCAAACTCAGCTGGAGTGAATGAATCCTCACTATATCCCACATATTTTCCATTGAGCCAAAGTGCAAATCCACTTTCCACTCCCTGGAAGGAAATATAGATTGGCTTACCTAGCATAAAATCTGGCACAGTGAAATATTTTACATAATTTCCTACTGGATTGTTATGAAAAGGTACTTCTCCTGGCTCTAAATCCTCATGGCCATCCCAAGGATATTGAGTGTTTACATACTGAATCTGGTCGTAACCTTCTAGCTGTATGTGGGCTGGGACTTTTATGTCATCCCAGCCTTTACAGTCCCTTTCCTGCAGATAAAATGTTTTATCGCAGCCTTCATAATTCTTAGCATAAGCGAATTTCCATATTCCATTTAAGGAATATTTGAAATTCGATTTATCCCCATAGTTAAAATTTTCACTGTCATAGAATTCATGGTCTGAGTGCGCTTCTAGTCTGTTCTGTTGAAAGATGCGTGGGTCTTTCACAATTGAGTAATTGAATTCTGACATATCATTTCTCCTTTTTTTGCGTTCTATTTTACAGAACCTGTAATACCTTCTGCGAACTGCTTCTGCAATACAAAGAATACAATCATTGTAGGAATTGAGCAGAACAATACGCCAAGCATTGTCATACCGTAATCAACAGTATATCCGCTGGAAATGTTAGCGATGAACATAGGCATTGTCTGAGCTCTATTGTCGCTCATAACTACCTTTGGCCACATGTATGCGTTCCATGCGTTCATGAAGGTAATAACTGCTGCTGCAGCATAAATTGATTTCTGAACTGGCACATACATCTTGAAGAAAATTCTCCATTCAGGAAGCCCATCGATTCTAGCTGCCTCCATAATATCTGGTGGGAAGTTTCTAGAATTCTGTCTGAACATCATGATCATAAATGGTGTTGCAATACCTGGAAGGATAAATGCCCAAACTGAGTTGAGTAATCCTGCCTTTGAAATCAATGCATAAAGTGGAACCATTGTTGCAACTGCTGGAACCATCATTGCAAGAAGGATAATTCCAAACAATTTATCCTTTCCCTTGTCATGGTATAGCTCGAAGCCATATCCAGCTAGAGAACAAACAAATAATGTAAAGATTGTCTGTACGATTGAATATAGGAATGAGTTTCCCATACTGCTCCAAAGTGTTCCCTGAACCGCGTTTTGTAAATGCTCAAAGTTTACTGCAAGCTGATTTCCAAAGGTAATGGAGCCTCTTGCCACTGCAATTGATTCATTTGTTGCTGCTGCAATCATCCAATATAGTGGAAATACAGATATTAGCGAGCAGATTGTTAAAAAGATGTAAGTAGGTATAAGCCTACGCTGTATCATTGATTTATTCTTCTTTTTAGTCACGTGAATCACCTACTTTCAAACTAATAAATGCTAGAATACCAACTAAAATGAATACGATAAATGACATTGCAGATGTGTATCCTAACTGGCCAACACCCTGACCAAATGCCTGGTTGTAAATGTAGTGTGACATTGTGATTGTTGAATTAGCAGGGCCACCACTTGTTAAGTTCATAGACTCATCGAAGAGCTGTAATGTACCGTTGATTGACATGATAGCTGTCATAACGATTGTTGGCTTTAATAGTGGGCATGTGATGTACCAGAATGTTTTCCATCCACTGGCACCATCGATTTTGGCTGCCTCATATACTGAATACTCGATATTCTGAAGACCAGCCAAGTAAAATACCATGTTATATCCTGTCCATCTCCAGATAAGAGCTATGATAATAACTGCCTTTGCTGTTGCTGGAGTACCTAACCAGTTGATATTCTCATGGATGATTCCGAGATTCATAAGAACTGAATTGATAAGTCCCTGTGTTGCAAACATTGACTTGAAAATCAATGAATATGATACAAGTGATGTAGCACATGGTAAAAAGATGCATGTTCTAAATAATCCCTTGAACTTTAGGTCCTTGTTGTTAAGAAGCTGTGCTAGAAGAATAGCAAGCACTAGCATAATAGGAACCTGTATTATTAGATAAAAGAATGTATTTTTCATGGATGTCATGAAAATACTATCCTGTAGCATTCGACTGTAATTGTAATTTAATGGGTTGGCAAACGCGATGTTTACGCCCTTTCCTGTTTTTAATGATGTAATAAACGCTTGAAAAATTGGATAAAAGCTCATTATAAAAATGAGTATTGTTGCTGGTGTAAGGAACAACCAGCCGGCTGCCAATTGCTTGTTAGCAAGTGTCATTCCTCGTCTTTTCTTCTCCACTTTGGCATCCCCCTTCTTTTAAAAAAGGGAAGTGGGCTTGCCACTTCCCCTAGAATTAACATTTTATAGTCCCATATCGAATCTGAGCTGCTGCTCTGCATTTGCAATTGCTGTATCAACATCTACACCGTCTGTAAGTACGCTCTGAAGAGCTGTAGCAAGCTGTGTACGTGCTGAATAGTGATAATCTGACTGCTCAACTGTTGGTACGTTCTGTGTGTACTCTACGATCTTTGCATAGATTGGCTGATCGTTGAAGTAAGCAACACCCTGCTGGTAAACATCTGACTCTGCAGCTGCTGCGCATGTACCGATAACACCACCATTTGTAAGAGCCTCATCATATGTTGTTGACTGTCCGTCTGCTGCAGAACCGCCACCGAATGTATATGCTAAGAACTGCTTAGCAAGGTCTGCCTTCTTGCAGTTTGCTGTAATGTAAAGTGAAGAACCACCGTTTGAAGCATATCCCTCTTTACCTGTAAGTGTTGGAGCTGTTGTAATCTCCCACTTTCCTGAGTTGTCAGCTACCTGCTCGATTGTAGGAATAATCCAGTTACCATTGTAAACACCTGCAACCATGTCGCCCTGGATAGCCTGATCTGTGTAATCAGACCAATCATTTGCAAGGTAAAGAACGTTGTCCTGAGCAAGCTTTACGATTACGTTGAATACATCAACGAGCTGCTGATTCTCTGTGAAGTATGGCTCGCCATCCTTGAACTGAGAAGCGCCCTCTGCCTGAAGCATCATGTAGAATAAATCGTTTCCATCACCATCCATGCAAAGAAGGTACTTTCCTGTCTTCTCGTATACTTCTTTACCGATCTTATCGAACTCATCCCATGTGATTCCTGTTACATCATCGATTGTATATCCACACTCCTCAAGGAGGTCTGTTCTATATGCAAAGATTGCTGTACCAGCATCTACTGGGAATCCATAATGTACTCCATCGATTGTTGAATATGAAAGCTTTTCAGCTCCAAGTCCATCCCAATCACAATCAGCATCATCAACTGACTGCCATGCATCTGGGAAGTTTGTTACGTACTGCTGGATGTAATGATCCTGGAAAAGTACGATATCTGGTAATGTACTATAATCACCAGCCTGTCCTGCAAGTGTAACGGCCTGCTCTACATCTGAAGACTGTGACTGTGTAATAATATCCAATTTAAAATCTGGATTAACATCCTGGAAATCCTTCTCAGCTGCCTGTAAAGCAGGAATATTGAAGTTTTCATCCCAAGCGTAAACTGTTAATGTGTTCTCATCATCTGACTGCACATCTGCTGCTGCTGCACCATCTTCTGCTGCTGCATCCCCTGAATTATCTGTGCTTCCTGCTGAACCTGCACTACCGCATGCAACCATTGAAGCTGCCATTGATCCAGCTAACATAAGTGAAAGTAACTGTTTCTTCATTCTTCCATTCTCCTTATTGTAAAATTTTTTGACGGTATATTGTGCACTATGCACAACTTTTTAATATTTACCGCCCCCTCATATGGTCATAATACTAGTTTGTTGGAAAAATAAGCAGATATAAAAGCTCTTAAAATGTGCAGATTCGCTCATTTGAGATTGTTAAATAATTGTTTTTCGATGAAAATATGTGTAAATTGTGGGCTGAAAGCATTAAATCAAAAATGCTTTCATGCCCTTTAAAACTCTACCATTATTATCAAATAATGCCTGGTTTTCCCATTCGTTTCCCTTATTTTTTTCAGCACCAACTCCCTTTAACTGATACCATAAGGGTTCCCAATAATAAACTCCTGCTATGGAGTCCTCATTTTTAGCTATTTTTATTATTCTAGCAATTGCGTCGTATTGATTATTCTCAGAAGGCTCTAGCCCCATCGTTCTATATACTAGCTCCCCATCTACTACATTTGGAGTATCATCATTTGACTTGTTTGTATATGGAAATGCTGTCTCAGCTATCACTATTTGTTTTCCAAAAATCTTATATGCATTATTAGCATTCTCAATAAACTTTTCATATGGTCCAGCCCAATATGGATAGTACGATAAACCTATATAATCATAATGTTTAATACCATATTTATTTAGTTTCAAAAAATAATTTTCTGTTTGTTCCTTTTCTGCACCACACTCAATATGTATCATTATTTTTGGTGATTCATATCCTTCATCTGACGCATCATTTACAGCAGTAATTCCTGCATTAAGAAGTTTTACTATGTTTCTTGGCTTATCGATTGTTCCATATTCCCACAACAGTCCTCGACCAATTTCATTACCAATTTGTACTATATCAGGCCATGCCCCGTTATCTTTGAAGCATCTTAGTGTTTTAAATGTATAATCATATACCGCATCACATAACTCATCTAAGCTTTTGCCACACCATTCACTAGGTATATTTTGTTTTTGCCAGTCAGCCCAAAAATCACTGTAATGAAAATCCAAGTATATCCCCATTCCATTCTCTTTTATTCTTTTTGCTATTGGAATAGTATTTTTGACATTACAATAATCTCCTCTATCAAATGACTGACTAGGATTATTAAACAATCGAAGACGTATGCTGTTAACACCATTATTTTTCAATATCTCAAGTGCATCTTTAATTTGTCCATCCTCATCTATATATACAGCGCCATTATCTTCCATGGCCTGTAAAGATGATATATCAACTCCCTTTAATAAACTCATTCTCCCCGCTCACTTTCTTTTGTGATTTTTGTAGAATCTCGCAATATTAACTGATATCCCAATAATTGTCTATGTGGTATTTCATTTCCCTGCAAATATTCATATAAATTTTTTGCTGCTGTCCAGCCTAAATCTCTAGTATTAAATTCTAGAGCTGTAATTGGTGGATAATGCATTTCCAAAACTGAACTATCATAGAATGAAGCGACCTTTATATCCCTTGGTACTGCTACATTTTCAACCTTTAATCTATTGAGCACATTTACGCAGATATTATCATCCATACACACAATGCACTCGATTTGATTTTTCAAACAATCATCCAAAGCCTGTGCCGTTCTACTAGGATATCCTGCTTCATCAAAAACAAAGCTTGAATCAAATGCAATATCATTTTCAACATGTGCCTTAAAGAATCCATTGTATCTATTTTGTGTTACTACATGAGTCATATCTGCACAAAGTAAAGCCAGCCTTCTATATCCCATTTTTAGCAACAATGAGGTCAGTTCCTTACAACCATTTTCCTGATCTACATCCACCTGGTACACGTTATCATCTTCATAGGAGCCTATAACAATAAAAGGTACTTGATGTTCTTTCAAAAACTCTATATCTATTCCATTTTTTATAGTTCTTGTTAAAATCACTCCATCTATTTTATGATGCTTTACAATTTTCTTTAGTTCACTTATATCATCAGCACTGGTTTTTATAGGAATGACATTATAATTTCTTGTGGCATAGTAATCTATTATACTTAGTAAAGTAGCATTGAAATAAGGCATCTCTGCAAAATTGTCCTCACCTGGCAAAGTTACACAAATGTTATTTGTTTTCTTTTTGAATGAATATTCCATTGTTTTGCACTTGACTTCATATCCATTATCCGCAATATATTTATTAATTTTATCCTTTGTTTTTTGTGAAACTCTCCCGTTTCCCGACAAAGCTCTAGATACAGTAGTCTGCGAAATATTTAGTTCCTCTGCTATTGTTTTCAGTTCTATACGTTGCATATTTTATTTCTCCAAATACAAGGCTACATTCCTTATTTCCCCAGTTATTTTTGGTGAATCTACCTCTACTCCCATTTCAACTTCTGTACCACATTCCATATGAACATCTAGTATTCCTTTGGTCCACATCTTGTCTGATGGATATATATTTATTTCTCTTCTGTAATCTGGAAATTTTATAAATAGCTTTACACTAACGCCTGTCGTATTATCGCCTCTATAATCAACAGCCAATTTATAATTTCCAGTATTTTCAATTACCTGATTTTGACTTAATTCAAACTTTACATTGCCTGTGCTTCCAAATTTGAATACATTATTTTCTTCAGTAATCTCATAATCAACATTATCTGGATTTGAATAATTCCAACCTTCTAGGTTATTTTTAAAACCATCAATACGTATTACATTTTTTCCTTCTATATGTTTAGTGCTATCATCCGTGTATTTTACCTTTGAATACATATTTCTAGCATCATCAACATCAATTGGAAAAGCTGTTTTCATTTCCTTTAATGTTTTAAGTGGATTGCCGTTTTCATCTACCAATCCCATACAATATCCCCAACCACTAGAATCGTTTGAACGCATAAATGGTTCCCAGTAGAAAAATCCTTTTCCTCTACTATTGTCTACACCGTGAATTAATCCTGATATTATTTGCATCGCCTTAAATTGACCATCTTCTGATGCTTTATAACCCCCTAAACGCTCTTGGCCTTTTCCAAATAGTGAATCGTCTCCTAATCTATATCCATAAGCAACTTCTGCTATGATTAAATCCTTTTTATATCTCTTTTCAAGCTTTGTTAACGTATCATCTAGATCTTGATAGGTCCCATGCCAAAATGGATAATATGATAATCCAATTACATCAAAATCATCAAGTCCATTTCTTATAACACCATCAAACCATTCTTCAAAATAGTGATATCGTCCACCTTGATCTAAATGAAGCATAATCTTTATATTCTTGCCATTATTTGAGTCTTTAACACCCTTTATGCCTGCATTTATCAATTTGACCAAACATCTGTAATCATCGCTGTTTCCATCTGGCCATAGCATTCCACATCGTATTTCATTTCCAACTTGAACCATTGATGGAGAAACACCATTATCTGAAAGTACATTTAATACTTCTTTTGTATAGCTATATACTGCATTTATTAAATCTATTCCTGAAAGATATTCCCAGTCCTTTGGCTTTTTTTGATTACCTGGATCAGCCCACCAATCAGAATAATGAAAATCTAGTAGATAGGGAATTCCAATTTCTTTTATTTTTCTGGCCAGCTTTATAGTTTCTTCTAAACTACAATATCCTCCAGATTCCGGGACATTTAAAGGATTGTTCCATATTCTCACTCTGGCATAATTAAAGCCTTTTTCAACTGCGTACTTAAGAATATCTACTTTTTTTCCATCTTCATCATAGTATTCATATCCCTTATCAAGCATTTCCTGATATGAAGATATATCCATTCCCTTTATGTAATCCATATGTGCCCCCAATTACTTAAAAGGGCCAGCTCGCACTGGCCCATTCTTATATTATAAATTATTAGCCTCTTTATACTCAGTATACTGTTTAATAAATTCTGCTGTAAATTCTTCTACTCCAGCTGCCTTTAATGCTTCATGGAATTCATCAATAGCAGATTCTGTATCCTTTCCATATATTCCAAGTGCAAAACTCTGCTGGTATTCTGATACAACTGACTGTACTGCTGCATATTGATTTTGTACTGGAGATGGATCAAATGTAAATCCTGTCTGCTCAGGAACAAATTCCATTTCTTCACACTTGTTTCCATACTCAATAGCTCTTTCATCCATGCCTGCTTCGTCTGGCTCATCCTGTCTGTTGATGTTCCAAGCCCAACCATTCCATGGATAATCACTTGCTTTATCAAGTGTAATTCTATTTCCATCTTCATCTAATTCATAATGTGTTCCCTCAATACCGCCAAGCAATAATCTGTTAAGATCTACATCACTCTTCATGTAATCGAGCACTAAAGCAGCTCTTTCAGGATCTGCAGCTTTAGATGCAATTGCAGTAGCGTCAACTGAATATGCTCCTCTAGATCTCTTTGTATTTGGCGTTACATCATATACCTTATACTCACCTAATCCAGCCTTTTCTAGATTATCACCGGCAGTAAGAATTGAGCTATTCCAAACTAGTGCACCAGATGTTCCATTTTCAAAATAGGTCTGCGCATCTGTTGTATCATTAATTGCATTTGATGACCATACACCCTTGCTTGCTAAATCAGCCATCTGTAATGCGTAGTCTGTATAGAAATCAGACATGTAAGAATACTGTATATCTTCTGGATTTGGAGCCTTTTCTGAATTATTTGCTTGATATAAGAAATCATAGCCCTCTGTAACACCCTGTAATGTATTTTCCTGGCAGAATAATGTAAATAACTGCTCTCTATTTGCATCTGTATTCAAAGCTGTTACACCCGTCTCAGACTGTAGCTCTGCTAATTCCTCTAAGTATTTTTTGAAATTATCCCAACTGTCCGGTGTTGTAAGTGAATACTTATCTATAAGGTCCTGTCTAACTACTGCTCCATTATATGATGTAAAGGTTGCTTTTCCTTTTGGAACAGCATAAATATCACCGTTTATAGCAATCTCTTTCCATGCCTCCTCTGGTAATTCCTCGTATGTATAAGGCATATAAGTCTTTAAATAATCTTCGTCTAATTTCTTAAAAGCACCTGCTGCAACTTCGTCATTGTAATAACACCATGAAGCTGTATAAATCAAATCTACCTGTTCTCCACCAGATAGTAACAAAGAATATTTTGTCTGGTAGTCACTCCAATTAAGGAATTGTACATCAAGAGTAGTATTTAAATTAGGCTCAAAGTACTCTGAATTTGCTTTCTCAAGGACAGCGTCCATATCTGCTGGTCTATCACCTAAAGCATACATAACAATTGTTTCTTTTGTTGAAAAATTAAATCCCTTTCCTGCGTATGGACTATCTGCTGCGATAGCTGAATCATCCGAACCATCTGCAGTTGCTTTTCCATTAATTGCGTTTGCTGTGGATGCATTGCTACCACATCCAGCCATAGACATCACCATTGATGTTGCTAATAATGCCCCCAAAATCTTTTTTCCTGTTTTCCTCATTATATTCTCCTCCATAGAACATTTATTTTTAACCCTTCACTGCCCCAAGGGTTAGTCCCTTAACAAAATATTTTTGTAAAAATGGATATAGTAAAACAATTGGTCCAGTTGCTATTACGGTCATAGCAAGCTTTAATCCCTCTGATGGCAACTGTCCTACCTGCATACCCGTAAGTACTGCAATTCTTTTTAATGCCTCTGAGCTATTTAATATATTCTGTAATGTATACTGTAAATTCCAATGCTCACCTGTACTCATAAATAACATGCAGTTGTACCAATCATTCCAATAAGCAAGTGCAACAAATAATGTTATGGTAGCTAATAATGGCTTTGCCATTGGTAAAATCACTTTGTAATATATGCAAAAATCTCCAGCCCCATCTATCTTTGCAGCTTCTACCATTTCAAATGGAATTCCTTTAATAAAGCTTTTTGCGATTATCATATTCCATACCGAAAACATGCCAGGTAATATTAGTGAATAAATTCTGTTTGTAAAACCTAAATATGATGTACATAAAAGGTAATATGGAACTAATCCACCGTTAAAAAGAGTGGTAAAAAAGAAGAAAAATGAAAACCCATTTTTCCATGGAAAATCCTTCCTCGCCAACACATATCCTGTCATTGTAGTCAAAAAGATCGATAAGGCCGTTCCTACAACAGTAACAAATATTGTTACACCATATGCCTTTATAATTGTGTGTGGATCTTTAAATGCCATTTTGTATGCATCTGTAGAAAATTCCTTTGCTGTAAGCCACAGCCTGTAGCCGCTCGTTATAATTGTATTTTCACTTGTAAATGAACCTACTATTATCAAATAAAATGGAATAACGCACATTAACGCAAACAAAAACACTATTATATAGCCTATTACTTCAAAAACGATTTGGTCTTTGCCTTTTATTTGTAACCCCATATTTTCCCCCTAAATTTAAAACAATGTATAATCTGGTGCTATTTTCTTAACAATCCAATTGGCTGTTATAATTGTTATAAAGCACAATAATGATTGATATAAACCAGCAGCTGCTGTCATTCCTACATCCGGTGTAGTTAATAACAAACGATAAATATATGTATCCAAAATATCCGATGACTTCATAAGTAACTGATTTGCACCAATTAACTGATAGAACATTCCAAAATCACCTCTAAAAATATTACCCAATGCCAGAAGTGTCATAATCATAACAGTTGGTTTTAATGAAGGTAATGTTATATATCTAATCTTCTGCCATACATTTGCACCATCAATTGCTGCAGCCTCGTACAAATCTTGACTTATGCCTGCTATTGCAGCCAAATAAATGACTGTTCCATATCCAGTTTGTTTCCAAAGTCTTACACAAACCATAACTACCGGCCAAAGTGCCGTATTACTATAAATACTATATTTTTCCTGCCCTATCGATGTTAATACTGAATTTATTACGCCATTATCTCCAAATATATTGAGCATTATGGTGGAAACAACAACCCATGAAATAAAATATGGTAAAAACATAAAACCTTGGGCTACTTTCTTAAATATCTTATTATTTAGCTCACTAAGAATAATCGCGAACCCCACCTCACAGATCATTCCAAAAATGATAAACGCAATGTTGTATAGCAACGTATTTTTTGTTAAATCCCATATTTTATTTGATACAAATAGAAATCTAAAATTATCGAGTCCAACCCATGGACTTCCCAATATTCCATCTGCATACCTGTAATTTTTAAATGCCAGTACAATACCCGCCATCGGAATGTAACTAAAAACAATTACATAAACCACCGCAGGAATAAGCATTATTAACAATACTTTGTTTTTTGCAATTCTTTTCCCCATATTACCTCCCAAAATTTGCGCATTTGCGCATATTGCCAAATCACATTATTTATTGAAAATTTTGTGAACTCAGCTTATAAACATATGTTAGCCCTATAATTTAACCAAAACAATTCTCACAACAACTAAGAATTCTGCGCAATAAATAATCAAATAGACCAAAATTTTCATTAAAAAATGCGCAATCATCATATGATTGCGCATTTCCTTTTTATTATCATTTTTACCACCCTGGCTTGGCGGATATTTTGTAGTTTTTCTTGGCTTGACCCCCAATGGTATTTTCTTCTTTTTTCCATTGATAAGGGGTTTTGCCTGTTAGCTTTTTAAAGTTACGGTTGAAGGTAGATGGAGTTTGGTAGCCTACTCTAAATCCCACCTCTTCCATGGCATAGTCCTTGTTTTGAATGAGCTCACAGGCTTTGTCTATTCTGATCATATTTAGGTAATCCAGGGGCTTCATGCTCATGGTTTCCTCAAATATTCTTCTAAAATGGCTCTCGGATAATCCACATTCTGCGGCTACATCCGACATTTTTATATCATCTGCAAAATGGTCTCCAATGTAGGTCACACTCTTTTCTATGTAGCTATTTAGTCGCTTTTCATCTAGTGTGAGAGATGTATCCATGTCCTCATTTATTCGTAAAAGCTCTGCAACTAAAGCTCTTAAATACCCTTTGACAGCCTCTTTATAATATGGCTTTTTCTCTCGATATTCCTCGATGATATTTCTTACAATGGAGGTCAGTGCTTTGTTTTGATTCCACTGAATTACATAGCCCTGATTATTAATTCTTTTGATGACCTCTTCTGGAAGCATTCTCTTGAATTGCATTTCCTTACGAATAAATCCATTAATATCAATAAACAAATATTCCCATTTACACACGCCATTATTATAGCTACGGGTTTCGTGAGGTATGTTTTCCGGAATTATGGTAATGATCCCGCCCTTGTAATTGATACTAGATTCCTCGATGGTGAGTTTTCCGTTACCCCAATAGCAATAGCCTATCTCTAGGTAATTGTGAAAGTGTAATAGATTTTCCGTAACTGCTCCATAGGTCTGTACCCATGCTTCTCCCAGCAAAGCCTTAACATAATGGTCTGATGGAATTTCATAATATCTATATTCTATTTGACGTTTTTGTTTTGGCATAAGTATTCCTCATAAACAAATTTTTTGAATACTGGAATGGATCTTTTTACCTTTTCAGTATCAATACAGTAGGCCATTCTGAAGTATCCTGGGCATCCAAAATTATCTGCCGGCACTAATATTAAATCATATTTCTTTGCTTTCATACAAAAGATATTTGCATCATCCTCTAATGCCTTTGGGAAAATATAAAATGTTCCGCCAGGTCTTACCACGGTAAATCCCATCTCTATTAAAGCATCATAGATTATATTCATATTTTCCTCGTAAACGCCAAGGTCACTGGTCTTATCTAACACCTGTGCCACTGCAAGCTGGGATGTAGAAGCAGGGCAATTATGGCCAATTCCTCTACTGATTTGACCCATGATTACCGCTAAAATATCAGCATCAGTACATTCTGGATTTATGGCTACATACCCTATTCTTTCTCCTGGAAGAGACAGGCTCTTTGAGAAGGAATAGCAGCTCAAGGTATTGTGATAATATTTGCTAGGGTATGGGCATGCCTTGTTATCGAAAACAATCTCGCGATATGGCTCATCGCTAATCAAGAAAATATCATGTCCGTACTCTTTTTCCTTTTCTAGTAAAAACTGCGATAGCTTTTTAATTGTTTCCTCACTATAAACAATGCCTGATGGATTGTTTGGTGTGTTTATTAACACCGCCATAGTCTTTTCATTTATGACCTTCTCAAACTCATTAAAATTAATCTGAAAAGTGTCTGTATCTGCGGCAACCACCTTCATAATGGCACCTGTTCTGCGGATATACTCGTAGTACTCTGGGAAATATGGTGCAAATACAACTATCTCATCCCCAGGCTCAGTTACTGCTCTAAAGGCATGGGCCAAAGCTCCTGCAGCACCGATTGCCATGAAAATATGCTTGCCCTCGTAATGCATACCGAAGCGCTGATTTAGGCTAGCTGCCACCTGTATTCTCACATCCTCAATACCAAGGGATGGGCTGTATCCGTGTATTTCCATAGGGTTGGATGATTTGTACATATCAATCACCGACTGGGTATACTCACTAGGACATGACACGCTGGGATTTCCCAGGCTGTAGTCAAAAACATTTTCATATCCTATCTCCTTGCCTCTAGCTGTTGCATACTCGCTGAGCTCTCTGATTATTGATTTTCCCGAGAGCATTTCCTTATACGATTGATTAATCATGTAAATATCCTCCCAAATTCCCAATTTTCGTATGATTATACCACAAAAAGGCTGCCACACCATATAGCGTGACAGCCTTTTAATAATTAATTTTATTGGAAGAATCTCATCTCACGATCCAATCCCTTTGCTATTTCGTTAAGTCCATTTGCTTTATCTGCTAAAACATCCATTGTTTCTGCAAGCTCTTGCATAGACTCCTTTGTCTGCTCGCTGCTTGCAGCGTTTTCCTGAGAAATTGATGAAAGTGATGAAATACTATCTGAAATAGCATCGCTGGCCTTATCAGTTTTCTCCACGTTCTTTGCAATATCCTTTGTAATTACATTTGACTTATTGATGCTTTCAATCAAGCTGTTAACCTGCTCGATTGTTCTATGGATGATGCTTCTTTGATTTGCGATAGTTTCCTGTACGCTACCTGCCTCTTCCATAGTCTTATTTGAATCAGATGCCAGCCCCTTCATTGCTTCCTGAATATTTTGGGCAGCCTCACCTGACTGATCTGCCAGCTGTCTAATCTCATCTGCAACTACTGCAAAGCCTTTACCTGCCTCGCCTGCTCTAGCAGCCTCTATGCTGGCATTCAATGAAAGCAGATTTGTCTGTGCTGCAATAGAATCAATGATTACTACCGCCTCACTAATAGTTGTTACAGCATTATTGGTATTACTAATTAATTCAACAATACCCTCAATTGAAGCTATTGTTTCTCTTGTTGAACTTCTAAGTTTGTCTAAGGATTCTGAACTTGCCTTTGAGTTATCCTGCATAGAATCTGCAAGCTCTGTCATTTCCTTTGTATTTTCCTGAATCAGCTCTATTGACTGATTGATTTCATTTACGTTTTCTACTACTTCCTGCAAAGCCTCTGCCTGAGTAGAGGCACCACTTGCCACCTGTGTGATAGCATTTGTAACATTATCTGTAGTAGCTGTAATTGTGCGAACTGTATCTGACAGATATCCAGCTGAATCATCTACTTCATCTGATGAATGTCTAGCATTTCCGATTACACCACGAAGTCTTTCTGCCATATCGTTCAGGGCATTGCTCATGTCACCTAATTCATCCGTACGCTCTAATAAAGCTGGACTAATTTCTACATTTAAATTTCCATTTGCTAGTTCATTAACTACATCCACATTTGCATTAATAGCTTTGATTAATTTTAAAACACTATAAATTGCAAATAGTAAGCAAACAACGATTACTGACACAGCTGCTGTAACTAGTCCCCAGGTTCTGCTATTAATAGCAGTCATGATATCCGATTTCTGCTCGCCAACAAAGGCCATACCAAATGTGGATCCATCATCTGCAATCAGTGGTTCATATGTAACATAGTATTCTTCACCATTAATCATTACACCACTATTCTGATAGTCCTGCTGACCTACAATAACTGTTTCAATTACAGTATCGTTTGCCTTTGTGCCTACTACGTTTGGAATGCTGGAACGAGTTCTTGTATCTCCAATGAAAAACGTGTAGTCATAACCTGTTTTTTTTGCCATTTCTTCCTCTAGCATGTCATATTTGGTATGATCGGAATCAGCCAAAATAATTAGGACCTCCGCATAGGAACTGCAGGCAGCCATAATGCCCTGCTGTACCTCTTCTTCCATTCCTGCTCTTAGGTTTACTACACTAATTACAGCTGTTACACCGCCTACTAAAGCCATGGAAACTCCAAGTACACCAATAAGTAAGCCTTTAAGTGAAGATTTTCTTTTCTTCATTTGTGCCCCCTTTTCCATTCCCCCTGTTTAGCATAATATGCCTATACCTAGTTTTTTGGATTATACAACACAATTACGATTTATCTGTGAAAAAAGCACCTCTGTGTAAGAGGTGCACTAAATTTTTTTATTTTTTTCTTCTTTCTCTGGCAATGTAATAATCTGCTTTGTTTTTATACATTTGGATATCAGCTTTTCGGATTGCTTCTTCTATTTCCTTGGAATCCTCCACCCATGTCCATCCAACTGCCATGGAAATATCCTTTGTTTTCTTTTCTAGCTTTTCTTCTAGCTTATCTACTAATGCTTCGAATTTTTCCTTCTTCATTTCAGGAATGACTGCAATAAACTCATCACCGCCGATTCTATAGCAGAACTTTTCCCTGAAAACATTTGCAAAAATCTCTCCACCTAGCTTTATTAAATCATCGCCATCCTGATGTCCCTTTTTATCATTAACTTCCTTTAAGCCATTTATATCGCAATAGCACACACCCACTGGCACTTTCATTTTTAAAAGCATTTTTTGGGTAGCTGTCAGTGAATATCTATTTCCTAGACCTGTTAGTACATCATGATGTGATAAATAGGTCATTTCCTGTGTTAGCTTGTAATTTACCATCTCTGAGGCTATAAACATGGAGGTGGTTTCAAATACATTTTTAATATCAAAATCCACATCTAAATCGTAGTTTTCTGCGAGAATGTATCCTACGGTACGTCCCTTCTCCACCAGTGTTGAAATAATATACCTGCTAACATTTCCTGCAATAATGGAATCATACACCTCTTTATTCTTTGCTTCTATAGGTGCAGTGTCTTTCATGATAAATATGTTTTCACCATTTAACTGTTTGTCCCACATGGTGAAAAAGTCAAATCTTGCAAACTCTTTTTCTGTAGGAAGCCCTGTTCCAGTATTTTTATGGGTCCAAAAATAAAAGTCTCCAGCCTGCCTATCATCTGTACATTCCACCATAAAAACTCGATCGGCGTTAATTGCCTCACCGATGTTTTTTAGGACAAGCTTGATTCCTTTTTTAAAATCGTTTGATGTGATATCCTTTGCGCATTTTATTATCATCTTGTTAGTTTTATCCTGAACAAGACGAGTCTTTTCCTTGCGCTGCTCAGCTGTGACATCATGGATAATATATGCACAGTAGCCCTTTTTGTATACTGGTACAATCCAAAACTCAAACCATTTATTAAATTCTGTGTTGTATGTGCGATTGATGGCAGATTGACGCAATATTGCTGCCTGATAGCTGAGCTTAATCCAGTCCTCGTCCCTATTTGTAACAGTTTCATAGTACATAGAGCCTATGAGCTCTGCCAAATTTCGACCTACTAGCTTTGCATATTTTTCATTTGCAAACAAAAACTGCATATCCATAACTGTTCCAAATGGATCAGTCATTACCTGAAAAATACAGCATGCATCTGGTAAATCTCTCAGCATGTAAAGAATTTCTGCATCTGAAAAGTCCTTTTCACGAAAATTATTATTACCCTCTCTCACTATATGCTCCCCCATATAACCAATGTTTGCTTATATGTCAATAATTATAATTAATGGCTGTGTAATTTTCCACATCACTCCTACAAATTTCGCATTTTTTACACAAAAAAACAGATGAAAAATCACGATTTCCACCTGACTTTTCATCTGACTTATATTCTTATTATTTATCCCCATCTACCTCTATTTGAATGTTTATATCGATGTTGGAATTTTTTAGTTTGTCGCGGTTTATTTTTCGCTGAGCTTCATGAAGTATATCGCGAATAGCCTCTAAATCCTCGTATGCATCATCCGAAGTATATGGTTTATTTTCATCTTCAAAATTAAAATCCATACCGAAATCCTCATTCTTGTGCTCTGGAATTTCAGTGTAACAAAATTCTTTGTTCAATCCATGACTTATTGCTGACCAAACAATGAAATTGTCAGCCATAATCTTACTATCTATTATCTACTCTTTCTGGATACATATCGTGGTTTGCCATACGATTAAAAGCAATCTCCTCCCACTTTGTACCTGGCTTTCCATAGTTGCAATATGGGTCTATTGAAATGCCTCCTCTTGGAGTGAATTTGCCCCACACCTCAATGTATTTTGGGTCCATGAGCTTGATAAGATCCTTCATAATGATGTTTACACAATCCTCGTGGAAATCACCGTGATTTCTAAAACTAAATAGATATAGCTTTAGGGATTTGCTCTCCACCATCTTTTCGCCTGGAACATAGGAAATAATGATGTTAGCAAAATCTGGCTGACCTGTAATTGGACAGAGTGATGTAAACTCTGGACAGTTGAATTTTACAAAATAATCATTGTCAGGATGCTTGTTGATAAATGTCTGAAGCATCTCTGGTGCGTAGTTATCTGGGTATTTATTGTTCTGGTTTCCTAAAAGGGTAATTGTTCCCTCGTCTTTTCTATCTGACATATTTGCCTCCTAAATTAATTATCTTTAAGCCTCATACTGAATTGGGTCTGTTGTACCATTGGCGATAAATGCTGCCTGTCTATCACGGCAGGTACCACATTTTCCACAAGCCTTTTCATGTCCCTCATAGCAGCTCCAGGTGAGCTCATATGGAACCTTTAGCTCCAATCCCTTCTTTACTACTCCTGCCTTGTTTAGGCTAATGAATGGAGCCTCAATCTTTAGCTGCTGTCCGCTACCTTCATAAATAGCTGTATTCATGGCTGTATTGAAGGCCTCAGAGCAATCTGGGTACGCATTTCCTGCGGCGTCATCAGCGTGTGCTCCGTAGTAAATCTTTGAGCAGCCCTTTGAAAGTGCAATAGCGCTAGCGCTTGAAAGAAATAGTCCGTTTCTAAATGGCACATAAGTGCTTACTGGCTTGCCATTTGTCTTTTTAAGCTGGTCTGCATATTCCTCCTCAGGAATCTCTCCATCAGAATGCTCTAAAAGTGTGCAATCACTAAATTTAAACATTGTAGATAAATCCAGTGTAATGTGCTCTACCTTGTAGTAGTCACAAACTGCATCGGCTGCTTCGATTTCTTTCTTGTGTCTTTGACCATAGAATATTGATAAACCGATAACGTTTTCGCTACCGTATTCTTTTACTGCCATTGCTAGGCATGTGGTGCTGTCGATTCCGCCACTGATTAATACTAATGCTTTCATATGTCACCTCTATCTTAATCTTTGTAGTAAATTGCTATCTGTTTTAAATCTGCCTCTAAGGGTCTCTGTGTGGGTTTTGGCACTGGCATTTCTAATGCCTCTGGCTGTCATGCAGGAATGGCTAGCCTCTATGAATACAGCCACATCATCTGAGCCAGTAACCATTTGAATTATCTCTGCAATATCGCTGCCGATTCTCTCCTGTAGCTGCAATCTCTTGGCTGCCATATCTGCAATACGGGCTATTTTGCTCAGGCCAATTACCTTACCGTTTGGAATATATGCCACGCTTACCTTCATGTCATACATTAAGGCTAAATGATGCTCACAATAGCTGAACACCTCAATATCCTTTACATATACCAGGTCCTGATTGCCCTCTTCGTAATAGTCCTCTTCAAAGGTTTTATTAAACATCTCTGCAATTTCTGCGTTGGTGTAATTCATACCTTCAAATACTTCCTGATACATGCGGGCCACCCTATCTGGCGTGTCCTTTAGACCTTCCCTATCCGGGTCATCCCCTAGGGCTATTAGAATCTCTCGGATACTCTTTTTTATTCTCTCTGAATCTATTGCCATATCTACTCCTTTCCCTACACTCCGCGCTTATCTGGATCCCAAATAAATTTATGAAGCTGTAGCTGTAGACGAATGTCATTTCGTTTTTTATCTATTAAATAATCCACCATGTCTGATGGCTCAATACGTCCAAATACAGGGCTAATTAAAACTGTGCATCTGTCTGAAAGTCTATAGGTATCAACTACTTCACAGACCTTATCCAGCTCTGAAACACTAGAGCACACAAACTTTACCGTATCCTTTGGTTCTAGATATTTAAAGTTTTCCACTAGCATCTTATCCTCCATGCCAGAGCCTGCCAGCTTGTAATCAAGGGTAAAGGCTGGTGCATTACCAATTGATGTATACTCCTTTATAGGCATGCTGCCGTTAGTCTCTATCTCTACAAAAATATCCCTGTTTTTTGCAAACTCCACTAAAAGAAGCTTGATGTTCTCTGCCATTAATGGCTCGCCACCTGTGAGGGTAACTCTACGAACACCAGTAGACTTAACATAATCCACTATTTCTTTCTCTGTCATTTGCGTTGCATCAGCATCACTGGTGCAGGCCCATCTGGTATCACAATAACTGCAGCTGAGATTGCAGCCTCTAAGTCTGATAAACACTGCCAATTCTCCTGCGTGCTGGCCCTCTCCGTTGATACTTACGAATTTTTCTACCACATTAAATACTGCCATGATTACTCCTTGCTATAGCTTGCGCAATTATTTGGTGTTTCATAAACAGTAACCTCTGCTACCTGAAATCCATAGCCTGCAAACTTTTCATAAAAATACTTTGAAAAATTCTCAGCTGTAGGTCTAAAATCTACAGTTCTCATTAAGAAACCTTCTTCCTCTAAGGCTTCAATAGTTTTTTCCTTCAAGGTGTCCTTTTCATATACAAAGCTGTGATCAAAATAATCTGTCTCTGTCTTTAGGGCCTTTTTTACATCACCGAAATCCACAACCATTCCACGCTGCTGACCTTCCTTTTGTAGGTCCTCAGCCTTTATTTTTAAAACTACTCTCCATCTATGGCCGTGCAAATTTGAGCATTTACCCTCATAGCCTGATAGAAAATGTGCTCCATCAAATGCTGCTTCTGCAGTTAAATAATACATTGAAAATCCTCCTGGAACTCAGGACTAGACGCGCATAAAAAAGAAATGGCCGCATATAAAAATATGCAGCCAGAATAAACATCAATAATAATGCTAGTCCTGGTTTTGTTTAGGGACAGGATGGTACAAACGAACTGTCCTATGTAATTTTGAGTTATGTCATAAGCGACTTTTGAATAATACTCCCATTTATAGGGAAAATCAAGGTTGAATCCCCGAAAATACAATTGTTTTGAACTACAGGCATAAATAATATGCAATACCTATATGAATAAGTAATATGGCCGGCATACCTATTACAAAATACCAGTGCTTTGTCTTGTGGTGAAAGGTGTACATTCCCATCCAAGTACCTAGGCTTCCACCTAGTAGGCTCACTAGAAAAAGTGTTTTTTCTGGTATTCTCCACTGCTTTCTAATGGCTCTGCTTTTATCGATTGCCATCACAGCCATGCCTAAAATATTCATAATAAGTAAATAGCCTAAAATCAATTTAGTCATTATTTTTCTCCGTAAAAGTAATAAGCCAAAGCATAATAAATATTAGTAAAAATCCTATCACATCAAATATGGTAAATGGATTTCCAAGTACTACAGTAGAAATAATTGCTGCTGTAATTGGCTCTGCAAAGCTATAAAGAATAGCCTTTTGTGGGCCAATTCGTTTTACACCGCTGATGTAAAAGGTAAAGGCGCAAATATTTCCAACTAAAACTACAAAGGCAATACCACCAATGCCGTATATATTAGGCATATAGTGGATGTGCCATGGTCTAAAAACAAGTGAACCGAAGATTCCACCTAGTAAAAATGACCAGCCCTGGGCAATAATTACTGGCAAGTCAAAGGTAATCTTTGGAGCTAGCACATTGTAAATCATTACACAAAAGGCGCTACCTATTCCTGCAAGTATTGCCTCCTTTGATACAGACATGTGCTCTATATTTCCATGTGTTGTCAATAAGAATACTCCGGCTATAGCCAAGACTATGGAGCCGATTTCATTTATTTTTGGCCAGCGTTTTGCCACTATACAGGCTACTATTAAAATAAATATTGGAGCCAAGTCCTGTAAAATGGTACCCACTGCCGCAGTGGACAACTGTATTGTCAAAAAATATAAAAACTGGCAAAGACTCACACCTGCCACGCCATACAAAAGCATGTACATTGCCGACTGAAAGGATCTCCAGGGTCTAAAGGTCTGCTTTTTGTATTTAAACATGCAGTAAATTAGAAGAATTATTCCAGATAATCCCAGTCTTATGGGAACCAGCCACTGACTATCCATCCTTTGAACGTCAAATAGATACTCGCCCATGGATCCTGACAAACCCCAGCAAGCTGCTCCTGCTGTTGTCAGCAGTATTCCCTTATAATCATTTTTCATTTTCCTATACTCCGAACTCTAAAACATAAGCTAAAACTAAGAAGATTTTCATTAGTTTTAGCTTACAAAGTATAGTCCTAAATGAGTACTAGTAAAATATGCAAAATACCTAATTTTTAGACTTATTTTTTCCTGTTTTATTATATTTAGATTAATTTTTTACCAGCTTGTTTTATGCTCGTCAATTACCTCGTCTGTTTCCAGATTTACCAGGTAAAATCCCTTTAATTTTGCCTCTGTTTGGCCCAAAGAATTGCCATTTTCATCCAATGGCTCTGCCTCTAGAACCAGCTCTATGCATTCATTACCAATATCATCTTCCTTTATGCCATTGTCATAAAGAACGTAGATGTAATCATCATCCTGAGCCACTGTGCCCTTTACATTGCCCTTGGCCGAATAGTCCAGCTTTACACTAAAATCAGGAATAATTCCATCATTTTTCAAATAATTACAGAGGACAATCATCTCGTTCATAATATCAATGTCCTCCACTGCAGGCTCTTCCGCGTAGGTATAATCCTCTGAGTAGTCATAGTAGTCGTCATTATCATAAGAATAATCCTCATAATAATAATTATCTTTTCCTAGTCCATATTCTATAGCGTCACTTCTTTGAATCATCCAATACAAGGCAATAATACCAACAAGTATTATTAGCACTATCTTTTGTAGCTTTGTGGTCTTTTTGCCTCCATTAAAGCGTTTATTAAAAAGATTCAAGCATATGCTAAATACTAATGTAGCAAACAATGTACATGAGAAAACACTGATATATGCACACACTGCCACTGCAAATCTGGAATTAAAAATATATTCGATGCCGTCATAAAAGGCGATGCTATCATATAAAAATCCGTAGGCTATTATCCAAAATATAAAAAGTATTCTTATTGGATGGATTACCTTTGCTGGAGTAAGAACAGATTCGTCTAATACGTAGTTTTCTACAGTAGTCCAGGCTCTTAGCTCATCCAAATCCTTTGACCTATAATCCGGTGATACCTCATCTAAGGCCTGCTTGCATAACTCCTTATTTCCCATTGTTGCAAGGCATTTGGCTAGGATAATAAGATTTAGATTCTTAAGTCTTTTTCTTCTAGCATACATTTTATGAAGTAGATAAAGATTGTAGTCAAATCTCTCCTCTGTAGGAAGCTTTTTGGCTTTTCTAATTATGGCACTTCTAGCTGCAAACCATATTCCCATGACGAAAACCATGATAGCTAATGCTATATATATTACCCCTGTATCCTTGCATAGTGGTATTTGGAAAAGGTAGGTCGTCTTCCAGGTCCAGAATATAAACAAAAACAACATGGCCGCACCATATAACAATATGATGTTAGACCACAGCATTATGTCCTTTGCTAGCCTAACTCCCTTACTTTCAGGCTTATAGCTATCGATATTAAACTCGCCTATTTTAAACATTTTTTCTTCTAACATTTTCGCCCTTTCCTTTTATTAATTCTTTTTATTTAGATCAGAATAAAAGCTTTGAAGCATCTCACTTATGGATGTTTCATCACCAAAGGAATGTACATATCCATGTAGTGACTGGGCCTTTTGCATTAGGTTTTTAGAGTGATTCCATACGAATATCTTTGATTTTCCTTTGCCGTTTTTGGCCTCCTGGATAAGGTTTGCCGCTGCCGAATTTCCATCAAAAGCCACCACAACAGATGGACGTCTTTCGAAAATTTCGTAATTGACGCTCTTGTATATTCCCATTCCCTCTGTCTCTGTGGAAACTCGTATTTTGACCTCTGATTTCTTTAGCTTTTCAGCCTCCTTTTTGGTAATAAGGGCTGGCACAAAGGAATATATTCTAAAGCCCTTTGTATTATTTTCTAAAAGGTATTTTTCGTATCCTGAAAGCTTGTGTCCTATTACAAAGCAAACCTCTTCAGGGTTTAAGTAATCTAACAACTCATCAATTTGCTTTGTGGCATTTTCACTTATTTTTGTTGTTCTATTCTCTGTGTTAAAGCTGCCTCCCAAAAGAACAACAGGAAGTCTATCCCAGGTAATATCTTCTATCTGCTCTTTTAGCTCTGTATTTGCATCCAGCTTTGCACTATGAGCGCTATTTCCACCGGAAATCTTTACTTCCTGCATCTTTTCTAAGAGAACATCCTCCATATCCTTGTCCCCTAAAAGCTTCATGAATGCAGCCTTTTTTGTAGAATATGCCTTTCTACTCTCTCTAATTATCTTTTCTTCTGCCTCTCGCATTTGCTGTAATTCGGCATCTGTAAGTCCCAGCATTTTTTCAAGTGATAACTGCTCATCAATAGAACTTGTACCATAAAGTGCGGCACCATCAGTACCTTGTACACATGCAATTCCCTGCTTTAAATACTGCTTTAATGGGTGATTTTCCAGTGTGTTTAAATTATTTAATCGTACATTGCTAGTGATTTG
Organism: Pseudobutyrivibrio sp.; assembly: GCA_024693775.1. Taxonomy (GTDB): domain Bacteria; phylum Bacillota; class Clostridia; order Lachnospirales; family Lachnospiraceae; genus Pseudobutyrivibrio. The sequence continues at coordinate 17,593 of JAILKL010000101.1, read as the reverse complement.
GAACTCTAAAACTACATTGTTTTCCTTTAATGACTTTAGGGTTTCTTGGCCCTTTTTTGAGCTAGGGCTATAGGTATAAAGTCCATGGCCTAATCTCATTTTTGGCATTGCCTGTCCTGGCTCTAAAGACTCCTTAACGCAGGCAATCGAATGTGCAATATTGTCTTTTTGACTGTCGTTTTCTCCAGCATGTACACGTATAACAAAAGTAGGGTCAGCCTTAGCAATCTTAACGATTTCCTTGAATGCAGGCTTTAAGGTAATTATGTCGTTTATCTCCTCACCGACAAAATCGCACCCAGCTACATATGGATCAAGTGCTGTTGCCTTTAACACCTCTAGATTCTGCTCTAGATAGTTTGCTGGAGTAACAGCGTCCTTTACGATTGTAAGCGGAATTCTACGCATAGCAGCTAGAAATCTAATCATTACTCCTGTTTCGTTGTAGATGCTAGGCATTACCTCGTGAACCTGACGGAGCATTTCCAGTGACTCGTATTTTTTTACCAAGGTGGTGTCGCTGATTTCTGCGTATTCCACACCCTGGCGCTTATAGCTACGCGCTATCCACAATAGCTTGTCCTGGAAAATGGTGTTATGTGCATAAGCAGGATTTTCCTTATCTCTAAGCATTTGCTTCAAAGCTGCTTTTACATCCTCATCTGGAATCATATCTATTTTATAAAGGTCTATTTTTTCTTCGCTTTCCTTTGCCTTACAAAAAACATAGCGATATAGATATACCTTTTCAAGGTTTGTAAACACAGCCTGTCCGTCCTTTATAACTGCAAGAGAACCCCTGATTTTTACAATATTTTGCTCAGCATTATCCAGGTTGTTTAATATTAAATCTGCAAAGTTGATAAATGTGTTGTCATTGATTCTTCTATCTAAGTATTTTCCCTGCAATCCAGATGAGACAAACTGCTTTGCAACCTTTTCTCGCTGGGCATTTACCTTTTCCCACTGCTCATCTGTCATTTTTAGCTCTAGCTTTTTTACATAATAAAGAGGATATCTGATTTGATGTGCAATACCCATGGCAATTAAGATATCTCCCGTAAGGTTTCCGTTCATATGTGTATGTAAATCAGCTCTAAATTTAAGATCCTTTCTGATGAAGGTATTAAAAATAGTCTTCTTTACTGGGAGCTTAAAATCCTTTGTCTGACTCATTAAAGTCTTTGCAATGGCAGGAATCGTTGCTTTTCTTTCCACTGTGCCATCAGGATAAATGCTGGCGATTTCTATATCACCAAGCTTGAAAATATAGCTTTCCTCATTATTTCCGTCTATAAAACATGGTACCTCGCCCTTGATAATTAGCATGTCATTGTCGTCCTTATCTAGTGGCAAACTAAATGTCTTTGAAAGGTTTCTGATAAGGTTTCCAGTGCTGTGATTTGGAGTTTTTAGGACATAATACATCCTGTCTAAATCCTTGTATAAGTTTACGATTATATCTTTTTCATTATCGAGAAAAAACCATGTTAAATATGTCATAAATAGCTCCTTTGATTAAAAAATTCGCCCCAATATTTAATGCATCTATTCTATCACATTTGTCTAAAAATATATTTTATATTTTCTTTATTTTACAATAAAAAAGGAAGCCATCTCTGACTTCCTTTAAAATATTAAATTTTACTATAAGTTTTTTAATTAAAGCTGCTGAAGCAACCAATTCTGCTTTCCAATGCACTCGATTAAATCAAGCTGAGACTCTGCCCAATACATATCCTCTTCTTCGTCCTTGTAATAATCCTTGAGAATATCAAATGTTGTATAGTCTCCTCTTGTTAATTCTATTAAATTTGCGAGCCAAGCAAGGCCATCCTTTGAAACCTTTAAGTCAAATTTTATCCATTCAATAGGATCTTTGCATACTGGCTGTTCTTTTTTTGCTTCTACCTTTAGCTCTCCACCGAGATCAAGGATTCTATCTGCACACTGCTTTACATATCCACGCTCCTCATCTGCGTGACCTGCATATTTTTCCGCTAATTTATTAAAACCTTCACTTGCAAATATTCTTGATTGAATCTCATGCCCATCAGCCTGCTGAGCTAAATCTGTAACAATTGTCTGAAGTCCTGCTATGATCTTTTCCTTTGACATAAATTTACCTCCATAATCTAATTATCTGAATATATCAGTCTGTACATTAAATTATAAAGGCTATTTGTTGTTTTATAAATATATAATCTGAACATTAATATCTCATAATGATACAATTTATATATAATTATCTCATTTTGAGACCATTTTCTTTAATTCTTCCGGTAAAGCCATATTAAAAACCTCTGCCAATTCGTCCACTGTAATATCATATTTTCCTAGTATCCATTCACAGGCAAATTGAACTGTTCCTAACACATATATTCTCATGCTGGCATCTAATTTTTTTTCTATATTATTTGATTCGATCTGCCCTAGAACTATATTTTTTAACTGAGCATAGTTTATTTCTCGCATGTTTTTTATAAATGAATCCATTCCACTGGTATTCATAAAAAGATTGGAAAGATATTCTTTATTTTCTTCAAAATAAACTGCCGCATACCTCAAAGAATTTTGCCACGAGTCTTTCTTTCCATCAATCATAGACACAATATCCTTTAGTTGATTGATGTAATCCCATTCGATCAAATCCTGCTTGTCCCTAAACTGTCTATAAAAGGTAGCCGAGGAATAACCACAATTTAATGTTATGTCCTTTATGGTTATTTTATCTATGCTCTTTGATGCTGCAATCTCCTTTAATGATTCAGCTAGGATTTCCTTTGCTGTTTTTCTTTTCATAACCCCCATAGCCTCCATATTTATGTGAACCGCTACAATAACTCCTCCTTTTATTATAAAAGATTACTGCTTCGATTTCTATTTCCACCTAAAACATACTTTAAACGTAATTTGATGATAGAATTCAAATATATGACCTTTGTTTGTTTTTAAAGGTGGTGAGTCTATGTTGGGTATTAATGGCATTGACAATAACTTTTCTCCATATACAAATTCTATTAATTCTGGTGCAACAAATCCTCTTAATTCCAAAATTACAGATGAATTGCGTGCAGAGGGTAAAAGTGAAGCCTTAGGAAAGAATCTAACCAGCGAACGCTCTGCTAAGAGAGCTGGTGTTATTGAATGCGAAACCTGCGCTACTAGAAAATATCAAGACGGATCCGATGAACAGGTGTCCTTTAAATCTGCTGCTCATATATCTCCAAATGCTGCCGCTTCACGTGTCCGCGGCCACGAGCAGGAGCATGTAAACAACGCCTACGACAAGGCTAAACAAGGCAATGGTAAAGTACTCCAGGCCTCTGTTTCCATACACACTGCCATATGCCCAGAATGTGGCCGTACCTATGTCTCCGGTGGCACTACTCATACAAAGATTGCCTATCCAAACGAAGATAATCCTTACCAAAAAAACAGAAAGGAAGCCGATAATGGCCTCCTTTCCGGAATGATTTTTGATATGGGTGTTTAGATTGCATAAAAAAACCAGGTTCTGTTGAACCTGGTTTTAAAATACATATTAATCCTGTACGTAAGGCATAAGTGCAACGTGACGAGCACGCTTGATAGCTACTGTAAGAGCTCTCTGGTGCTTAGCACATGTACCTGTGATACGACGTGGAAGAATCTTTCCACGCTCAGAAATGTACTTCTTAAGCTTAGCTGTGTCCTTGTAGTCGATAACGTTATCTTTACCACAGAATACACAAACTTTTTTTCTTCTATGCATTGGTCTTCTTCTCTGACCATCGCCTGATCTATTAAAAGCCATGATTTAACCTCCTAATTAATTAAACGGTAATTCCTCGTCAATTCCATCAGGGATATTCATGAAGCCGTCACCTGCATCTGAGCTAGGTGTGAAATTAGAACCACCGTCGAAGCTGCTATTTCCACCGCTCTGAGAATTCTTGCTCTCTGCGAACTCAACATTCTCACATACAACATCGGTAGTGTAAACCTTCTGTCCTTCTTTGTTTGTGTAAGAACCAGTCTGAATACGACCTTCTACAACAAACTTTGTGCCCTTGCGAGCATATTTCTCAAGGAACTCACCAGTCTTGCCAAAAGCAACACAGTTGATGAAATCAGCTGTCTGCTCATCGCCATCTCTCTTAAATCTACGATCTACAGCGAGAGAAAAACGTGCAACTGCTGAATTATTTGCTCCACCGTAACGAACCTCTGGGTCTCTTGTGAGACGTCCCATAAGAATAACTTTATTCATAATTTAATCTCCTTGTCTTATACAATTAAGCCTCGTCAGCTCTAACGCATAAGAATCGAAGTACGTTGTCCATGATGCGAATATTCTCTTCGATCTGAGCAGGTGCGCCTGGCTCTGCATCGAAATGGATGAAGTAATAGAAACCTTCATTCATCTTCTGAATTTCGTAAGCAAGCTTCTTCTTGCCCCAATCATCGACGTCTGAGATCTGACCACCAAAGCGAGTGATGTACTCCTTTGCCTTTTCAACTGTGGCAGTTCTTGCATCGTCTTCGATCTTCGCATTAACAACGAGTGCTAATTCATACTTATTCATGCTTTCTACCTCCTTTTGGTCTATTGGCCAAGCTATTATTTGAAATAGCCTAGCAAGGATATAATAAATTTTATACCACGAATTAAGATAATAGCATGAACGGTTGCTTTTTTCAAGGCTTTAATAGTATTTCTTTAATAATTTTCTTCTAAACTAAGGTATTTCCTACAATTCTATGCCTTGTAGCTTGGCAAGCTCCGTGAATACTTCACCGATTCTCTCTCGGATAATCAATGTGTTTTCTGCCTTTCTAACGGCTAAATCACTTTGATTAATGATTACCAAGTACTTGCCTCTGAAATAATTAACAAATGATGCCGCAGGATACACAGTAAGCGATGTGCCACCGATTATCATCATATCAGCAGATGAAATAGCACTGATTGCGCCTTCAACCTGGTCCTCTGGCAATCCCTCTTCATATAATGTAATGTCTGCACGAACTGTGCCGCCACAATAATCACATTTTGGAATTTCATCCTCTGAATCGAAGATAAAATCCACAGGGTAGCTGGTTCCGCAATTCATACAGTAATTTCTAAGTGCACTACCGTGAATCTCATAAACCTTTTTACTGCCAGCCTTTTGATGTAAACCATCGATATTTTGTGTAACCACACCTATCAGCTTTCCCATCTCTTCAAGCTTTGCCAGATACTTATGAGCATTGTTGGGCTCAATATTTCTGGTGTCCATCTTCTGACGATGGAATTCGAAATAAACCTTTGGCTCACGCATCAAACAAGAATGGCTAAGCAAATACTCTGGCTGATACATATCAAACCTTACGTCATGCTGGTTATAAAGACCATCTTTACTACGAAAATCTGGAATTCCACTTTCAGTAGATACTCCAGCCCCGCCAAAAAACACTATTTTGGACGATTCATCAATCATCTCTTTTAGCGCTTTTATGCTTTCCATATTTTCCAATACTTTTCCCCCTTTCCTTCGCTTAAGCAAATCATTTATCTATAACCACTACTAGAATGGTAAATGATACACAACAACAGCACATACTATTCCAAGCACCATTCCTGCAACAAGCTCTGGAATTGTGTGACCAAGCTTCTCCTTGAATTTGATGATATCAAGAGGCTGCTTGCCCTCTTCCTGACGTTCATCATTAAGATTGTTCAAGGCCTTACCCTGGCGCTGAGTCTCGTAACGAACGCCTCGTGCATCATATATAACAATAAATGCGAAAAACAGAGCCATTGTAAATTCAAAGGATGCACCGCCATATAAAATAGCTGTTATGATAACAAGGCCTGTAACTGTAGCAGCATGTGAGCTTGGCATTCCGCCGCCACCGATTAAACGCTCCTTGCAAAAGCCTGATTTTACAGTATCAATAACCACCTTTAATATCTGTGCTAAGAACCAAGCCGATGCTGGCGCAAGAAAAATCTTGTTAGTAAACAAATCTGTAATAAAATACATTTTTTCTCCTTTAATCTAAAAGCGCGTTATAAATGTCACGCTTGCTAACTCCCCTATCCTTTGCAACTGCCTTCATAGCTTCTTTTTTATCCATGCCCTGGTCTAAGTACATCTGCATGTGTTCCTCTATGGACATTTCATCAAAAGCTGCTCTGGCTTCTTCTATTACCTCGGCCTTTGATTTGCCAGCAATAACAAGCACATATTCGCCTCTTGGCTCTTTAGTTTCGTAAGACTTAAGTGCTCCGCCGATTGTAGTCTTTTCTTTTTCCTCATGCTTTTTTGTGAGCTCTCTACAAAGGGTGATTCCTCTATCCTCACCAAGTACATCTCTAAGCTCCTTTAGGGTACCAATCAAATGATGTGGTGCCTCATAAATGATAATTGTTCTAGTTTCATTTTTTGTCTCTTCTAGGACTCTTCGACGCTCTTTTTTGTCTTTTGGTAAAAATGCCTCAAATGCAAAGCGTCTGCAGGCCTGCCCCGACATTGTTACCGCAGTGATACATGCAGCTGGGCCAGGGACCGATGTGACCTCAATTCCTTCCTCGTAGCACATCTTTACCAGTTCTTCACCTGGGTCAGATATGCCTGGTGTTCCGGCATCCGTAATGACCGCAATGTTTTGTCCCTCTTTAAGCTTTTCAATAAGAGTGATTGCTTTATCTACCTTATTGAATTCATGATAGCTGGTCATCGGTGTATCTATCTCAAAATGATTTAATAGCTTTATTGAATTTCTAGTATCTTCTGCCGCAATCAAATCAACCTCTTTAAGGATTCGTACTGCACGAAAGGTCATATCCTCAAGGTTTCCGATTGGAGTTGCAACCAAATAAACTGTTCCGCTCATTTTTACCTCATACTTTTATTTCATTCCGTATATCTCTAATATCTCTTCAGTGTACTTGCCTGGTGCATCGTACACAATAAGTGGCGCTTCAACTGTTAGCTGTGGTCCACCACCTCTAACGCCTTCCACAAGCACCATGTTTGGCTCTTTATCCACGTATGGATATACAAGCCTCATTCTCTTTGGCTCAAGCTTATACTTTCGCATAGCTTCGAATATCTCTACCAATCTTGATGGTCTATGCACAAAATAAGCTCTTCCCCTAGGCTTCAGCACAGCTGCCGACTCTCTAACTACATCATCTAATGAACATAGCAGCTCATGTCTCGCTATCGCCTTTGCATCATTTGGGTTTTTAAGCCCATGGTGATTTGTCATGTATGGAGGATTGCTTGTAACCACATCCATTGAAGCCTTTCCAAATATCTTACTGGCCTCTTTAATATCACCTTCTATTATATCAATTCTGTCCTGCAAATCGTTATACAAAACTGAACGTCTTGCCATTTCAGCGCTTTCAGGCTGAATTTCCAATCCAGTATAGTGCTCACCTGAATTTTTTGCCTCAAGTAATATTGGCAGTATTCCTGTTCCAGTGCCTAAATCTAAAGCCTTCTCACCTTCATTTACTGAAGCAAATCCTGATAGCAAGACAGCATCCATGCCAAAACAGAATTTGTCAGGATGCTGTATAATTTTATATCCTTTTATTTGCAAGTCATCTAAACGCTCATCTGCGTGCATCAGACTATCCATTAATCTCTATCCTCCAAGTCAGCAAGCTCTTTAGCCTCTTCCTTAGACACCTGTACCTTACGCTTTCTAGGCTTGAACTTAAGCTCTGTAGTAGGATAATCCTTAACTTCCTTTAAGTCTCCCTCCTCAAAAAGCACGCGCACAGTCTGACGAAGTACATTTACAGACTGTACTATTCCCTTGATTCCTTCAGGTGTAATTACTGTATCGTTTATTCCAGGCAGGCGACTGTTAAGGTATTCATAAGTCTCCTGCTCATTCTTAAGGCAGCACATAAGTCTGCCACAAAGACCTGATATTTTGGTTGGGTTAAGTGAAAGATTTTGCTCCTTAGCCATCTTAATTGATACTGGAACGAAATCTCCAAGCCAACTCTTACAGCAAAGCTCTCTTCCACAGATTCCAATACCACCCATGAGCTTTGTCTCGTCTCTAACGCCAATCTGACGAAGCTCTATACGTGTGTGGAATACAGCTGCAAGGTCCTTAACTAGCTCTCTAAAATCGATTCTTCCATCAGCTGTGAAATAAAATATAAGCTTATTGTTATCAAATGTGTATTCTGCCCCAACAAGCTTCATTTCTAGCTCTCTCTTTGCGATTTTTTCCTCGCAAATCTTCATGGCCTCTTTTTCTTTTTCGATATTTTTCTCGGCCTTCTTAATGTCATCCTCTGTAGCCTTACGGATAATCTTCTTGATTGGACCTGGAACCTCATCATCTGAGATTTCCTTATCAACAAGTAAAACTGTTCCGATTTCAACACCGCGAACTGTTTCAACTATAACCTGATCGTCACGCTTGAATTCAACTTCGTTTGGATCAAAATAATATACTTTTCCGCCCCCTCTGAAGCGTACTCCAATAACCTTTATCATTTAGTGTTCTCCTTAATTGCATTTATAAGAAGCATAATAGTCAATTCGAAATTGACATTAGCATTTAGTCTGGCTCTAGTTTCTGATATTGCTTCTATTATTTCATTTAAGCCGTGGTAAGAGCAGTTATTTGCTTGCTCATGTATATCAAATAAATCCTCTTTAAAAAGAATAAGATTATCATTCAATGTCGCTTTATATAATAGCACATCTTTAAACCAAAGGGTGATTAAATCTAGCATTTGGTCCATAAATCCTTCAAATTTTTCAGGATTATCATTCTTTTTATCAGACTCATTTTCTTCCTTTATGGCTTTTACCTCATCGGCAATTTGGGCCTCTTCCATTTTACCTGCCTTCTTACACAAGGCTACTGCACGATTTTTCACATCGTTAAAGCTTGAATCTGTAGCAAGAGCTATGGCTTTTCCCACATTGCCTTGTGCAAAAGATGCTACCATATTAGCCTGGTAATCCACAGTTTCATATCTGTTTTTTAGAATACTTTTTATGCTGTCAGTATTCACGGATTTCATCTGAATAAGAACGCATCTTGAAAGAATTGTTTGCAAGAACGCATTATGATTTGCCGTAAGCAGAATGATTATCGCATATTCCGGTGGCTCCTCAATTGTCTTCAAAATAGCATTCTGGGCCTGCTGATTCATTCGTTCTGCTTCATCGACAATATAGATTTTATATTTATTGCTATAGGGCTTAATGTCCACATCATTTACGATTCTTTCACGCACTACATCTACGCTGATGTTGGCCTTTCCCTCTTCTCTTCTAACATAGATTATATCTGGGTTATTTCTGGAAATAGATTGCTTACAAGAATGGCACTGCAGACACGCATCATCAGATGGATTTTCACACTGAAGCATGGTTGCGAACGCCTCTGCTAGCATCATTTTGCCAGAGCCCTTTTCTCCGCTGAAAATATAGGCATGACTATGATTTCCTGATTTTACTGCATTCTTCAGGAGGTTCTTAGCATCCTCCTGCCCTATAATTTCTGCAAAGCTCATCTAACAAAATTCTCCTAATCTAGGTGATGATATCTAATAGTAATCCTCGGATTTCATCTACCTTGTTTAAAATATCTAAATGGTCTTTCTCATCCTGCACTAAAGCTGAGGCAAGCTCATCCATTTGCTCATCCACAAGCTTTATCATGCCATAAACTCTGTGACGACCACGTCTGTCGAGGAAGTTTTCTCTGGAAAACTTATGGCTACGATTTACTACTTCATTTAGGAAATCCTTTACCAGTCCTCTGTAACGCTTCATATCTCTGATATCCATGTGCTCAGACAGAAGCTTTCCCTGGGTTGTTATATCATTCAATAGATTGGTAAGCTTTTCCTGCAAATCTGCATCATTTACTGCCGCTGCAAGTGTAAATTTAAAAGTATCATCCACAGGAGCAGTTTGCTTTGCACCTTCTGTTGGTTGAACCTGACTTACATCACTTACTCGTATATCCATGCTAACCCCTTCTCTTTTTTATAAACTCAGCGATTTTTTCACTAGTATTTATGCTGTCATCATCATTGTTGAAACGATTTGACACCCTTGCTGCCTTCAGCTTTTCCTCTGAAAAATCCTGCTGGTCAGCTAAAAATCGCCTACACATCTCCTCGTATTTTGGACTTGATTGCTGTCTTTCTCGCTCTAATGCTCGTGAAAGTCTTAAGCCATCATCTACTTCTATATATATCGGCAAAACAACGTCCTCACCGTAGTAATCCCTAATTTTTACGAAGCTTTCAACTGTTCCGATAAGAAGATAATCATTGTTTTGTAAATCGATTTTTCCATCATCTACAGTGAAATAGAACCATGGTCCATGTACTGTATCGTATTTTCTGATTTCAATCACTTTTCCCTCTTCTATGAGGCTATCCTTTTTTTCGATTGAAACGTAATTGTATTCTTCACCAGGCTTTTCATTATCTCTGATTGGCCTTGTTGTATAAGAAACGATTCGCTTTAATTGTAAATCGTCCCTTCCAAGCAAAAGCTTAAATATTGTGTCCTTACCTGATGAGCTTTTGCCCATTATGCAATAAATACTTCCCATATCGTCCTCTTTATAATTTACTAATTCAAGTATAATTCACGCAGTGCTAATTGACAACGCAGATTCTTCCTTTATTCAATCCTGTCACGTGTATTCCTGTTTTCAATGCGTTGTTGATTATTTCTATAGATTGATTTGATATTTCTTCACCTGGCACTATCACAGGAGCGCCTGGTGGATATAGACATACCATAGTACTACTTATTCTACCATGAGACTCTTCCAAAGGTATTTCAATAACAGCTGATGTTTTTGCCTCCCATAGCTCCATCCTTTTATTTGGAGTTACTGCATATAGTATAGGCACCTTTATTTCGCCAACTGTGATAGCTTTATCTATTTCCAGTAAAGCTTTCTTTAATCGTTCAAATCCCTCTTTTGTATCCATAAAGCTAGTCATTGCCAACACGTATGAAAAGCTTGATAATTCTGTTTCAATTTCGTATTTTTCTCTTAAGATTTTGGCCAGCTCAACCCCAGATAGATTTGTGTGTTTTGTGGATATTACAAGCTTTCCAATATCCTTTTTATCAGCTTCTTCGCTAATAACTTCTAAGTGTTTCAATTTTCCACGGATCTTATAGAAATCATTTAGGTTATCCACATATTTATCATAGTAATCCCTGTTATCCTCCATTACATCTATGCACTGACTAATGGAATTCATCAGCACATAGCTTGGAGAGCTTGTTTCAAATATATCTAGCGCCTCTCTAAAGCCTGTGATATCCACTCTATTTGTAGATATCAATAGTGCTGCCGTTTGTGTTAGACATGGTAATGTCTTATGCAGACTTGTAATTACTACATCTGCCTTGCCAGCTGCCTGATGAGGAAAACTCTCATGAAATCCTAAATGTGCTCCATGTGCTTCATCAACAATCAAAATTATATTTTCACTTCTGCAATATTCTGCAATCTTTTCTATATTGCAATAATATCCCTCATAGGTTGGAGATGTGATTACTATTGCCTTTGGTTTTGTTTTAGCAGCTACCACGCTCTCCTTTATTTCCTCTAAGGTTGCGGCTTTATATATTCCATTTTCATCCAACTTTGGGTTTATGTATCCTACCTTTAAATGCCTAATGGTAGCGCCATTATAGACGCTTTTATGTGAATTTCTTTGTATTAAAACATAATCGTTTTCCATTAAGCAGGCATAGATTGCTGAAAGGTTACCTACTGTGGAGCCACCTACCAGCATGAAGGCTTTATCTACTCCATAAAGAGTGGCAAGACGATTCTCATCCAATGCTATTACATCTTCTGGATCATGTAAATCATCCACTCCTTCTACCTCAGTCATATCTATCTGATAACATCCATCTAACATCCTTTTATGGCCTGGCATGTGAAAGGGATACATATTTGATTTTTTATAGTTTTCTAATCTTTTCTTTAAACTCATGTTTCTTACTTTTATTTTTAATTGATAATCAATATAATGTATTTATTCAAAATATATGGAGGCACACATGAACAAAACACTAGTAATCCTTTGCGGCGGAGATAGCTCTCGTATGGGAACTAAAAAAGCTCTTTTACCATTTGAGGATAAAACTATGGTTGAATATATCTTCGACAAATTCAGTCCATATTTTGATAAGATTTATCTTTCTGTCAATGAAAGGGGCGACCTTACTCATCTTGGTTTAAACGCTATTGAAATTCCCGATATTTCAAGAAAAGCTGGCCCTTTTGGTGCAATTCTTTCCTGCCTTACAATGATTACTGGAGATAGAGCTTTCATTATGTCCGTGGATACGCCTTTTTTAGATCCTCGTACTGCAATGCTTTTATATGAGCACTCATCCAACTACGATTTTACTACCTTTAATTTCAAAGAAGAACAGTTGGACACTATTTGCGGAGTCTACAGTAAACGCTGCATAGGCCCCCTTTTTAAAAGCATATTCTTTAAAAATACTACACACAACTTTTTACAGGATAAATGCCACACTAATCTGGTGGATACAAAAGAAATCGAAGGTATTTCAAAAATATCTGTAGAGCAACAGTTTTATAAAGTGAATGATAGACGCTCATATTATTATGCCGTTTTCTCAATCTTAAAGCATAATTTTGTGTGCTAACACTAGTCAAGGAATCGTTTTAATTGAGGCATCCAATCACCTAGAAATACCATATTCTTTTCCATGGCTTCCCATATTGGGCTCAAAAAATTAACAATGCATTTATTTACGTCTGGCCAGCTTGGGTCAGACTTCTTTTTTTGGCGTAACTCCACCTTCCACTTCTTTTTCATATATGTGTAATCGGTATAGCCTTCTAGCATCTTCATTCTGGTATCATCAATCACTATACCTTTTTCATTTAAAAGCTCTACTAATCGATTTTTCACCTTGCGTCCATTCACAGGATTTTCAGATAGGATTTCATAAGCAATCAAATAATGATCCATATCGTTAATTAATTCCAGCTTTTCTATTATCTCTAGCAAATGCTTTGATAATTCCTCTTCCTTTGGGTTTGTCAAAACATCTACTTTTCTATTTTCATAGGCTATTAAATGTAATGTAATTTTCTCTGGGTCCTGGCTTCCATGGTGCTTTCTAAAATATAGATGAAGAGGTATATACATTTCATCTACGGTGATTTTCAGAATGATGCCTGAATCATCTACAGAACCATTTACAGCAAAGCCTTCCATTGCAGCCTTTGTCATGATTTCCTTTAGAATATCTCTCATGTAAAGGATGCTCATCTTATCGTCTAAATCCTTAACGTACTCGTAATAAATATTGGTTATGCAGCTATCCTTATATATCTCACTGGAAAATTCATTGTAATTGCATAGATATAGTTCGTTGCAATACTTTCCGTTTGCTAGTAATTCAATAATAATTTCTGAAACAGCTGCAGATAAAAGATTTCTAAATGGAATATTCAGTTTTTCTGCTTTTTCCTTTATTCCAAGTCTATTTATCATAGCCACACGCCTACCATCGTTTGAACCTTCTTCAATACCTTACGTTCCTTGGCATATTCCATCAGCTTTGCTACGTCTTTGTTTTCATCCATGATGTATGCCCATACGCCTTGCTTGAAAAGCTCTCTGTCCATTTTTTCCTGATATTTTAACACATCACAGATTAATCGCTCTTTAGTGTATATTTTCATTTTTCCACCTGCAAAATCTGCTTCTGTTGCACCAAGCTCAAGGACCTCTGGTTCTGTGTAATATGGTTCTACAATCGGATAATCTATGTGGAAACGGGATTTTGAAGTGTTCTTATTGATTGCTATACTCCATTTATAGGGCCTATCCTTTAGATAGCCATATACCCATAGTGCAGATTCCATTGTAAGGATTCCATCTTCACCAAAAAGCTTAAAAATCCAGTCTTCTTCAGAGCACTCATAATATTTCGTAGTGTAATATCCACTTTTTACTCTGATAAGATAGCCTTCCTCCACAAACTTTAGGACTCTTCTGTAATCAACACCAAGGGCCTCTATCTCGCTGGTTTTGATTAATCCGCCATTGTTTTCTACCAAATCATTTATTTGTTCTAACTGGTATTGCTTCTTTTCATCCCTTGAAAACAAACTTTCCATTTTTTCCACTCCTACATGCATCACGAGGTTATTTTCTTCATTATCCCATTGTAAATCTGGGAAGTCAATTAATTAACCAATTCTTCACATTCTATTTTTGTAACAGTTGCTGTCTTTTATTTGTTTATTTACTGTCTTATAATTTAGATAATACAAAATATGATGTCTTTGGAGGTTAAAATATGTCTGAAGAAACTATGGGGCTTAGAAAAAATCCTTCACGTAAGGAATGTGAGAAGATTATCAAAAAGATTTTGATGACTGAAGTGTTGGAACGTGGGACTAATGAACACTTTAAAACTGCATCCGATTTCATGGGATATTTTAAATCTTTATATCCTGCCAGTGAAAGTCTTACCAAGCAAGTTCAGCGTGCAGTAAAATCTCTTGGTATGCCAAAGGATGAACGTGGTTATTTCATCATCAATAAAACTGAGGCGCAGTTAAATCAGGATAAAGAAATAGCCTTTATGATGCAAAAATGTAATTGCCAGCTTACTGCTTTCGAAGATTATCAAACACTCTTCCTTAAAGCAGATGGCACCTACAAGGATTATCTATATCAGCTTCTCTCTGAATCAGAAACCTTTGCTGATAAAATAATTACTATTATTAATTCTTCTAACGGATTAATTTTGTTCACTAACAATAAACAACAGCTAGAAATTATGATAAATAGTTTGATAAATAGATGATTTGTTTGTATTTAATATACAAATAATTTCATGTCTATGCGTAATATAAAAGACAGCATGATAAAAATCAGCTGTCTTTTTATATTTCATTATGTCTTTTATTGATGTATTACAGACAATTATTGTCTTTATCTACGTTTTCTTCTCTTTTTTCCGTTATTCCTTATGATAACCATGCCTTTTGTAGAAGGCTTTGCATGCCTGCTTGTATATCTATGCTTGAATAAGAGAATTTCACTAGATTTACTTCTTATGTAAAGGATGATTGCAATAACTACTGCAAGTACTAGTAATATCAATCCGATTTTAGGATAGTTTACCTGGATGTAATCTTTTCCACTACCACCCTTCTCTACAGGTAAATTATCGAATGGATAGCTTCCTGTCTGTGCACTAGTAAATACCAGATTTGCAAATCCTACCTCTCGACCTGCATAGGTGTATCTTAGCTGCCCTATAACTGAGCTGTTATCTTTTTCCGAATATGGAACAACCTCGGCCTGCACATCTAACACACTTGCTGTCTTTGGAATTACTACTAGGCCTGATTTATCTATCTTAATTAAATCGCTATTCTCGCTAAGAATTCCAGTTACATTTGTATCATCCTCAGATATTGATGCGAAATCTGCCACCTTATTGGTACTAAAGTTATCGAAGCAATATTCAAACAGATTTGTTGTATCTATATATTCATCTGTTGTTGTATCCTTCATAACAACGCAGATTAGCGTCATGCCATCCTTTTTAGCGTATGTAACTAAGGTTGCACCTGCCACTACAGTATATCCTGTCTTACCACCTAAACAATAATCATAAAGATATTTATTAGTCTTGTAATAATGTAGCATTTGATGATGATTGTTAAGTGGTGTTGGATCAGCGTGCTTGTTAGTAGGTGGAATCGTATAATTTTTTGTTCCTACTATTTCGGCAAACTTAGGTATTTCATATGCTGCCCTGGCAATCAATGCCATATCATGTGCTGTTGTATAATGCTCATCATCAGGAAGTCCATTTGTATTATTAAAATGAGTATGTGTACACCCCAACTCTTTTGCTTTAGCATTCATCATATCAACAAAAGATGGTATATCTCCTGCCACATGCTCACCTAAAGCATAGGCACATTCATTAGCGGATTCCAGCATCATTCCATACAACGTTTGCTCAACTGTCATCTCTTCATTTACATCGCGGGCGATACTTGAAGAGCCTAACTCCGTTCCATAAACTGCTTCAGCTGAAAAGGTTACCTTTTCATCCAAATCGCATTTTTCAAGAACTATTAGAGCAGTCATTATTTTTGTAATACTAGCTGGAAAATGTTCCTCATCTATATTCTTAGAATATAGAATCGTTCCCGTTTCCTGCTCCATGATAATAGCCGATTCAGCTGTAACTCCAACACTGTTTGGCCAATAATCTGCTGCTTTTGCAATATTGGTTTGGGCTGCCAATAGCCCATTAAATAAAAATAGAAAGGCTATTGCCTTTGTAATATGTTTCTTTATAATCATAATCTTATTCCTTTTCGCTTATCTAGTATAAACTTCCTTTTTATATACTTGCAATACTATTATTGAAAAAATTATGTTATAATATATCCTTCGAGTGCAAAAGATTTTATTTTTGGAGGTAATTATGAGATTAAGAAATATCCCTGGAGCTGATGAGGTAGTTGCTAGCAGTCCATACTGTATCAATCAACCAATAAAGCTTAAGGGTAAATATAAATCAGAGCTTTTTCAAAATGATAATCCACTCTATATCGAGATAGGTATGGGCAAGGGTCAGTTTATCACTACACTGGCAAAACAAAATCCAAATATTAATTATATCGGTATAGAACGATACACTAGCGTTTTATTACGTGCTGTTCAAAAAGTTGAAGAGGAAGAAATTCCTAATCTTCGTTTTATTTGCTTTGATGCTGCCGATATTCTTGATATTTTTTCATGTAGAGAGATTGATAGAATTTATCTTAATTTTAGTGATCCTTGGCCAAAGGATAGACACGCTAAGCGTCGTCTTACCTCATCTACATTTTTAAATAGGTATAATTCTATATTGGCTTTAGATGGTCATATTGAATTTAAAACAGATAATAAAGATTTATTTGATTTTTCTGTTGAGGAAATTACAAATCATCCTCTATGGAAATTAGATGCTGTTACTTATGATTTGCATAATGATTCTGCTATGAATGAGGGAAATGTTATGACAGAATATGAAGAAAAATTTTCTAGTCAGGGAAATCCTATTTTTAAGCTTATAGCTAGTAGATAATATATTATACCTCCACTTTTATAGTGGAGGATTTTTTGATTTATTTTTATATACAAAAAAACCGTCGACACATATCGACGGTTAAGTGCGCGATCAGGGGTTCGAACCCTGGACACCCTGATTAAGAGTCAGGTGCTCTGCCAGCTGAGCTAATCGCGCATATCCAATTGCCTCAGCAACATGGATTATTATATAACCTATTAGAACTTTTTGCAAGTGTTTTTTTATTTTTTATTAAATAAAGCACCTGCCTAGTGACAGGTGCATGTTATTAAATATTTGCAAATAGTTTTTCTATTTCTTCAGGACTCATTACCCTATTTGGATCTGTTAAATCTACTCCTACATCAGGAATAACTATTGAATCATCCTTAGGTTCCTCTGGTGGTGCCTCTGGCTCTGGCTCCGGTTCAGGTTCTTCAACAGTTTCTCCAATTTCTTCA
>JAILKL010000096.1 GCA_024693775.1 Pseudobutyrivibrio sp. | reverse complement strand
ATGCCCTGTATTAAAGGCTTGAAGCATTTCAAGAGCCTCTGCACCTCTACATTCTCCCACCACTATACGGTCAGGTCTCATACGCAATGCCGACTTTAGAAGATCACGAATACTAATCTCATTCTTGCCTTCAAGGTTGGCATTTCTTGCCTCAAGACGTACCAAATTTTCTACCTTTTTTAGCTGCAATTCTGCAGAATCCTCGATAGTAATAACTCTTTCATCAGAGGGAATAAATTCCCCTAATGCATTTAAAAATGATGTTTTTCCACTTCCCGTTCCTCCAGAAACAAATATGTTATATCCAGCCTTTACTAGCTTTTCTAGAAACTCAATCTGCTCTCTGGAAATTGAGCCATAGCTTTCTAGTCTGTCCATTGTCATTTGCTCTTTTGGAAATTTTCGAATAGAAATAATGCTATAGTCCACAGCCGCCGGCTGAAGCACAATATTTACACGACTTCCATCCGCTAGTCTTGTATCCACAATAGGTGAAGACTCGTTAACGATTTTGTTATTTGCAGCCACAATATTTTGAATAATATCGTTTAGCTTTTCCCCAGACGAAAAATGCTCTTTGCAGCGCATTACCTTTCCATTTTTCTCAATGAAAATATTTTCTGGTCCATTAATCATGATCTCTGTAATTGTTTCATCAGATAATAAATCTTCTAGCACATCTAATTTTCTCAAAGAATTAAATACATGATTCTCAATTACAATTCTTTCCTTTAAGCCTAAAGGAAACTCTTTTCCATAATTAATAATCTGCTCCTTTATAAGAGACCTTATTTGTTCATCTGTTGTATCGCTACTTAAATCAATTAGATCCATGACTGCATATCTAATCTTCTCTTCGATGTTATGCATATGCCACACCATCCTGTGAATCAGCGCCTATTATTTTTCTAACAAATACTCCTAGATTTCCCTGAAGTAGTTCTTCTAGTAAATAAGCACCTTCTGACAAATTGCTGGCTGACATAGGTAAAATTACACTTTCAGAGTCAGCATCTATATTTGCTCTATTCAAATAATCAATAAATGCTTCCTGGCCCTTTTTGAAATAATCACCCGGTCTGCCTAATACATACAACTTATCAATATCTTTAATTAAATCCGTAAATCCGTTAATTGTTCTTCCAAATAAAATTACAATTGCATCATAATTTTGCTTTTCTAACATATTAAAAAAGCCGGTCCACGAATCTTGATCTATCTCAGCAATATCATTAGGATTTCTAAATGGTTCAACATAATCAAATCCCATGAAATGCTTTACATATTTTTCGATATTAAAATTCTCGTAGTTAGTATTTATTTCATAAAGAAGATCCATGAGGTTTTCGCTTTGGTCCTTGCCCATTAAATCAGGCATTATAGAAAGCTCCTCAATATCTATAAATAACACCCTGTTTTCGGATGCTAAAGAATGACTCAGCGCCATAGAAAAAGGCAACTGTAGTTCATGTGAATTAGGAGAATATACTCCTATTAATTTAGATTTTCCTGTAGATTTTTTTATACTAGCTACTTTTCCTCTAAAAGGATCAAATTCAATGATTCTATCTAAGATACATTCAATGGATTGGTATTTATAAATACGATCCTCATCCTCCATAGAATCTTCATTTTCTATTATGTAATACCTATGTCCTACTACTCCCTGATTTCTAAATGAAGCCACCTCATCAAAATCCTCTGTGATAATAGCCACATCAAAATCCTTTGATTGAGCAAAATAGCTCTCTGGTGTAGTAAAAATATTCAGCTGAATACTAGGAATATTTTCTATTACATAAGAAGCAAATCTTAATATGTAATCCTCATCAAGATCACATAATGCTACTTCCAAAGTTTTCATTTTAACTCCTCTAAACTCCCAGGCAGACTAACATGTAACCTGCCAAAATATAATATGAATAATGTAACTTCTTTCTAATAAGCTTCCTTTTATAGATACTAATCAGCAGAATAACTGCTGCCGCCACAAAAATGGAAATGATCATAACTCTTATGGTTACCTTTACGCCCACCAGCGTTGATAATACCGAAAAGATTTTCACATCTCCTGCACCAAGACCTCCAATCCAAAACAGCAAGTATGTAATCAAAAGTGGTACTAATGCGTTAACTATAAATATGATGCTTCCTGGTAGCTGATATAACCACAGGTTCACAAATAACCCTGCAATATAACCAGCACAAATTAATTGATTTGGAATTTTATAATCCCTGGCATCAAACAGCACAGCCAAGATCAGAAAAGTCCAGATCAAAATCATCACTATGGTCGATCACCTGCCTTTCGGATGAAATTATAATTGCCAGGTTATCCAAAATAAATTTCGATTCACGCAAATTTTAATTTGTGTTCATTTCACAAAAATAGAGACCCTGATTTCTCAGAGTCTCTACATAATTCACATATAAAATTAGTTTATGCCCAAAAACCGCGACCTGTTTGATTTCCCATAATATTTTCATTTAGGGAATTCCTACTGTACGTAGCCCCAGCAATCACGTGCTGAGTGTTGTGCATCAATGGCTCAGACATATCCTCCTTTGCTATCTGATTAAAAGCATCACCTAAATCATCCATTATTCTTTTCGCTTCTAATAATCCTTCATTGTTGGCCTTATATATGGATTTTGCAACATTTCGCTGTACATAATCGTATAGCGCGTACAAATCGCGACTTACCTTGTATTCAAAATTCAAATCTTTCTGGAGATGATTCACTACCTCTGCACATTTTTTTGCATATGCTACGGCCTGATCAACGTTACCAGCTCTAAATTCCTCCAGTGAGTCCTTTTCATACTCCTCGTATATTTCATATAGAATTGTAATTAATCCAGAACCATTGCTGGAAGCTATTTTCAAAGTAAAAGCCGAAATTTTATCTCTGTTCATCTTATTTTTACTCCTATTAAGGTCAAATCAAATCTAGATTATTGCAGTAATTGCAACGCTAGTTGAGGTAATTCGTTTGCCTGAGCAAGAGCTGAGGTACCAGCCTGCTCTAATACGTTTAGTCGTGTATACTCAACCATTGTTGTGGCCATATCAGCATCCTCGATACGAGAAATTGCTGATGTCATATTCTCTTCTGTTGTATCCAAAGATTTGGTTGTATGATCCAGTCTGTTTTCGTATGCACCTAGCTGAGAGCGTACTGATGTGATATAGCTAAGTGCGCTTTCTAGTGCATCCATGGCATCCTCTGGACCATCTACTCTGGTGACATCCACATCATCTATATACATAAATTCTGTAGAAATAGAAGCAATTCTTACCACCATAGACTGCCCCTTATTTGCGCCAATCTGAAGTGTCATAGAACCTATATCTGTTACGTTAAACAAAATCTCACCTTTATATCCAGCCTCAGCCTTAAAGGAAAGCTCAAAGCCGCCAGTATCAGTTACTATCATATGATTTCCATCATAATTAATGGTGGCCTGACTACCAAATTGCGAGTCTATAGTGTTGCTTTCTCCCTGTCTTGTCAGTGTTACCTCTGCATCCTTACCTACAGCACTAGCCAATGCGCCAGTATCTGATACAGTTAAACTACCTTCATCAAATCCCAGTGCTGCTGCAAAGGATGATGATGAAAATGCAATCTCTAAGGTTGCATCCGCTCCATATTTAATTGATTTAATAGAAAGAGTATCGTCTGGGTCTGATACCTCTGCTCCAGCTTTTTCACATCCAGATCTTAAGGCCTCATAAATAGCATTCTTTGTCATTCCCTCGGTAAGGGTAATTCCATATCCATTAATAGAAAGTGTTCCAGCCTCTGTTAATTTATCTGGTAGAGTTGCTGTAGAATCTACAGAAGCCTGTGTAGCAGCTGAATCGATTGTTAAATGATATAGACCTGCTGGAACAGTATTGCTAGTCTGAATGCGTGTGGCATGCTCCGCATAGGTTCTTACATCCAAAGAACCATCTAACAAATTAATAGTATTAAATTCTGTAGAGTCTGCGACTCTGTCAATTTCTGTTAATAGGGAATCGATTTCTTTTTGAATTGTTTCTCGCTCAGCATCTGAGTTCGTACCATTTGCTGCCTGAACAGAAAGCTCTCTCATTCTCTGTATCATATCTGTTACTTCGTTAAGGGCACCTTCAGCTGTCTGCAATACAGATATTCCATCAGAGCCATTTGTGGAAGCCTGTCCAAGACCATCAATCTGCGCTTGCATTTTGCCCGCAATAGCAATGCCAGATGGATTATCTGACGCATGATTAATACTAAATCCTGAACTTAATTTTTCCATTACACTGGAAAGGGATTCTTCTGTACCAAGAAGTTGGTTGTTAGTGATCACCGCTGACATATTGTTGTTAATTCTCATAGTTGCCTCCTAAAAGCCGTTAAAAAGATTAGTCTAGCATCCGTGCGGTGTATTGAATTATAAAGATCATCCATGTCCTTACACAATTATTATCGGAACATGGGTCTGAAAATTAATGCTAAATATATAACTTTTTATGAACAAAAAGACAACCCCTTGTGGTTACTGGGATTGTCTTTTAATAAACTACAATGATTAAATTTTGTTGTATTTACTTCTCGAAATGCTTCTTTGCTTCTGTCATTTCTTGAACGCATTCTAACGTACCAACATACTTTTTATTTTCATCACGTACAGCCATGTATGTTACCTGTACAGGAACACCCTCTTTTTCCATCCAGATAGATACACTGTCGCGTGCCCCTGATTTAAAATCATCTATAATAGAGCGTACCATCATTTCAATCTTTGGTGGATGACATGTAAATACATCTCTATCAATAGCCATTCCTGCACGCTTGAAAAGCTTTGGTCCCTCATTGAAGAAACAGTTAATATCGTTTTCATCAACAAATGAAATCTCGATTGGAATAGTGTTTAGCACTGCACGCAGCTGCTCTGGTGTAAAATGTCCTCCAGGAAGCTGAATTATATTTCCTTCAGTTTTACTTTCTGCCTTTTTATTTGCAAAATATTCCTCTGCCTCAGGCCAGCTTACAAAATCAACTAGGCAAGGAGCATAATCCTTTGAATCCTGATAAATATTGTACCATTCTTCTGTCTCAAAGAATCTAGTACATATAGGAAAGAGAATATTCTTTTCTTTATAAATCATCTCTTCCATTCTAGTGATAACATTTTCAAGACGAGTCATGTACTCTTGCTTCTTTAGATTCGAGCCCTCAATAAATCTGAGCTCATCTCTAATCTCATCATCCACAGACCACATTACATCTGATGGTCCTGTGATTTCATACTTGTGCTTCATATGTGGATAAAG